>JBGQLF010000064.1:0-14641 GCA_041499985.1 Gemmataceae bacterium | reverse complement strand
TGTTGGGCTTGGCCGTGCAACTGTACCGGCAGTCCTGGCCGCAACTGGCGGCGTAGCCAGACGCTAGGATTCAGGAACTTCTCCGCATGTTGCAGAGAAGTTCAGAGGTAAGAATCTAAGAGCAAGCCGCAGCGCAGCAGCGGGTTCTCCAGACGCAGGCCACGCGGTGAGCTGTCCAGGCGGTCCAAGCGTTCCATTTCCTTGCTGTCGAGTTCCTGGTCGGGCAGGAAGTAGCCGTGCGTACTGAGCACGACGACTTTCGGGTTGCGCGTCGCCTGAAAGACGCCCGCCGTGGCGTCCTTATCCATCAGCACCCGCGGCGCGGCGCTGGCGTACTGGTGCAGCTTGGCCGCGATGGCCTCGGCCTCCGACGCGGTGCCCGGTAGCCGCTTGATGGAACCCAGGGGTAACGCTTTGGAAAGGCCGCGCGTTTCGGGTGGCGTTTCGCGCTCGCGCACCAGGCGCCGCGTCGCCAGTGCCACCTGGTCCAGACCCAGATCGAAATCGGGGTCGGCCAGCACTAGCGGCGCCGTTTCCTTCACCTTGGCCGCGGCGTCGTCGAGTAGCTCACGGCCGCTGATGGCGTACGAGAGGATGTGGCCTTCAACGGCGTACTTGCCATCGGGCAGGGGTAGCGCAGCCCAGGGAGTGAGCCACAGGCTGCCGTCGGGGCTGAGTACCCAGCGTTTGTTCTTGCCGATGTGGGGCACGAGCGGGTGCAGCACTTTCTTGGCCAGCGCCTCCAGCGGCTCGCGCAGGGCCGTCTCCGCGTCGGCCTCGCCTTTGAGCCGGATCGTCTTGGTCGCGTCCTGGAGCGCCTGGCGAACTTGCTGCACAGCGGCGTCGATGGCGTCGGCGGGGCCGAGGTCGAGGACGCGCACCGGCCCGGCGGCGGGGATGACCCACGCCGCGTACCGCGCCGGCTGCCACCGCTTCTGCTCCTTGGCGGCCTTAAAGTCAAACACTGGGAAGCGTGCGAGTTCGATCAGGACGGCCCCAGGCGGCAATGCCTGGCGTAGCCGGTCCAGCTCGACCCAGGACTCGTCACTGTCCGTGCCGGCGGCCTGGTGCAGCTGCTTGGCGAGCGCCTGCTCCTGATCACTCAGCTCCTTCAGCCGGCGCTGCCGCTGGGCCAGCTGTTGCTCGCCCGAAGATTGTAAAGTGAGCTGGGCGAGCTCTTGGCGGGTCTGCTGAAGAGTCCGGCTGAGATCACGTAGCGTGGGGTCGTTGCTGTCGCGGGCGAGCAGGGCGGCCTGGGCCAGGGTTTGTTGGGCCAGGCCCTTACCATTGACCAGCCAGGCGGCCGACAGCTCGGCCAGCTTGGAGTCGTTGGGATGGCGCAGTCCGAGCGCCAGGGCAATGTGCCAGTGGAGATCGTCGGTGTTGCGGAGAAAGTTGATCTGTTCGGGTTCGGAAAGAACGGTCAGAACGCGCAGGGCATGCCGTCGCGACAGCCTCCGGGCACGATCGAAAAAGTCGGCAGCCTGCCCGGGCTGAGCCAGGGCTTCGTACAGAGTGCCGAGGTTGTGGAACGAGAAGCCGACCTCGGGGTGATCCGGTCCCAGCTGAGCCGTGCGGATTTGGAGGCACCGTTGGTAGAGCGGCTCGGCCTTGGCGTACTGACCCAGGTCGTAGTAGAGTGCGCCGAGGTTGTTGAGGCGGACGGCGACGGCGGGATGGTTCTTACCGAGCTGGCTTTCGCTAATTTGGAGGCTGCGCTGGAGCAGCGGCTCCGCTTGCTCGTACTTCTCCTGATTCTCGTACACCATGGCCAAGTTGTTGAGGCTGACCGCGATGTCCGGGTGGTCCTTGGGAAGCTTGGCCTCACGAATTTGCAGGCTGCGCTGGAGCAGTGGCTCCGCCCGCGCGTTCTGACGCATGGCCGCATACAGCGCGGCAAGGTTGTTGAGGCTGAGGGCAACCTGCGGGTGGTCCTTGCCCAGCTTGGCTTCACCTATTTGCAGGTTCCGTTGATAAAGCGGCTCCGCCTTGGCATACTGGCCCATGGCCTTGTACAGCCCGGCAAGGTTGTTGAGGCAGATGCCGATGAACAGGTGGTCCTTGCCCAGCTTGGCTTCAAAGATGTGCAGGCTGCGCTGGAAGAGCGGTTCCGCTCGGGCGTACTGGCCCATGGAAAAGTAGAGCGAGGCCAGATTCTGAAGGCTTTGAGCGACCTCGAGGTGGTCCTGCCCAAGCTTCGCCTCACGGATCTGCAGACTGCGCTGGTAGAGCGGCTCGGCTTTGGCGTACTGGCTCATGGACTGATACAGCATGGCCAGATTATTCAGGGAGGTTGCGACGTTCAGATGTTCCTTGCCATACTTGGCTTCAAAGATGTGCAGGCTGCGCTGGAAGAGCGGTTCCGCCTTGGTGTACTGGCCCATGTCGCGATACAGCAAGGCGAGATAGTTCAGGCTGTTGGCGACGCCGGGATGGTCCTTGCCCAGCTGGGTCTCGCGAATCTGGAGGCCACGCCGGTAGAGCGGCTCTGCCTGGGCGAACTGGCCCAGATCCTGAGACACCTTACCCAACTGTATGAGGCAGTCGGCGGTCTCGACGGCTTCAGCCCCTAACAGCTTCTCGGTCGCTGCCAGCAGCCGCCGTGCGATCGGTAATGCTTCCGTGAATTTGCCTTCCTTGCTCAAGCGATCGACTTTGTCGAACTCCAATTGAAGCGCTTTCCGGTCCGGGATCTCCTGGGCCCGGACGAACCCTACCCCGAGCAGTACCATACCGGCCAGTACTATCCGCACCTTGATCAAGATCGCGCAACGGTTCATCATGGAGAACTGCTCCTTCGGAAAACGAAAGCAGAAACGTTACCGGGAGAACGACTACGCGGACTGATCACCGGCCCTTTCCCACTTTGGAATGAACGCAGATGACGACGGAGCAGTTGGTCGTCTTTTCACGGGCGGCGCGAAGGGCGAGCCGCGCGGCGATGTCGGCCGAGCCGCCGGTGCCAACGCCGTAGCCCTCCTTGTCATCGCCGATTGCCAACGCGCACCACATATTTCCCGCCACGACGACAACTTTTGCGTCCTCGGCTTTACTATTCTTGATGGCGTCTTTGCGCGCGAAGCTCGCGATGGAGTAATCGTAGGCATAGCCCCACTTGCCGGTGGATGGCGAATAGGCGATCGCCGCGAATGTATTCGGCTCCTTGTCCGGGGCCGGCGTGAACTTGTACAGTTCTTCGGCCGCGGCGGTGAGAGTCGCCACGGTCAGCGCCAAGGCGCCAAGCAGGAACTGCTGTGCTGAGGAAAAGGAGTACATAGGTACCTCTCGTCATTGCGGAATTGGTCCACGTCGCTCGATCAGGAGAACGGCGGTGCGGACGATTTCTTCCTGATTTTTCCAAAACCGCTCCACCTGTTCTCGACCGGCACAGGAGTCTTCACCGTCCGGTGCCGGTGAAGGCCGCCCAAAAATACGGATGGGCCGCCGCCGTCCGGTCACGGCGTGCCTTGATTAGCATCAGTTGAGCGTTGCGCAGCGCCTCGGCTTTGTCCTGCTTGGCCGCCAAGTTGGTGAAGAACGCCGTCATCACCTGGGCCGTCTGCTGATCCGGCACTTGCCACAACGTTGCCACCAAACTCTGCGCCCCGGCCAGTTGAAATGCCTGACGCAGGCCGGCGACGCCTTCGCCGTTGTGTACATCGCCCAGGCCGGTCTCGCAGGCGCTGAGCACCACCAGCATGGACGAATCCTCCGATGCATTCGTGCAATCGAGTGAACTCAGCGCGACAGAGCCGCGCTGAGTCTGTTGCGTGACTTCCCGGTGCCGCTCACCGCGGCAGGTCCTGTGGGTGGTAATAAGTGATGGTCAAGCTCATGACGGGCAGCGGGTCTGGGTCGAATTTGACCACGGTCACTCCACCCGGTTTCGTCGGCCCTTCGGCGATAAGACCTCGGGAGAGGTTGGCTTCTTCCAGCAGTCGGGCCGTCAACGCGCCGAGGTTGTCCGGCTTCGCCGGTTCGCCGGGCTGCGGCTTGGTTTCCAGCGTCCCCTTGTACACCACCTGCGCTTCCTTGGCCTCCTCCGACGGGTCCGGCGGTTTCTTCTTGCCTTGCAACTCGCGGAACACGGACAAGGTGATCGTTCCCACATCGGCCCCGTAATCCATCTCGCGGGACTTCGACTCGTGGGTCGACAGCACCCGGAACACTTCTTTCTGCTTGTCGTTGATCTGGTAGCCGTCGATGGTCATCGGCCCGCGGCCCGGATCCAGGATCCAGCGGCGGCACTGCAAATCGGGCAAGCGTTGTTTCGCGATGGTATTCTCGCCGTTGACCTTCAGGACGACGCCGAAACGCTCGTGGCTGTTGTCGCGCTGGAGCACCAACTCGATCTTCTGGCCCTCGCGCGGCTCCGGCACGAAGGCTTTGCCGTCCTTCACGTCGATCGGGATGGCCCTGCCGTTGTAGCGGACCTCAAGGGCTACCGGCGCCCTGGAGTCTCGGGCTGGGTTGGGCGGCGCCTTCCCGCCTTCCCGCGCCTGGTTCTTGAGCTCGGCGGCGGCGCGTAGCACCGCTTCCTTCCTTGCGGGCTCCAGTTTGCCCTCGTCAAACAGGCCGCGCGTGTTGAAACTCTCACCCATCTCGACCAGCTGCTCCGGCTGGTTGGCCACGCGCAGCACGCTCAGCAACGGCAGCAGTTTGTTGTCGGTCCTGTCAAAGGTAAGGAACTGGATCTGCAACGTTTTCAAGTCCTTGCTGATCTCGGCCACGCCGGTGATGAAGGCGTCCGGCTTGACCTCGGTCTTGCCCCACGGCAGCGGATAGACCGGCTCGAACAATTTGAGCCGGCCTTCCTTGCTCAGGTGGTTGGCCCCCTTGGTACGGTGTGCCACCGCCGTCGCATTGTCGATGATGCCGATCGGCTTACGCGGGTTATTGCTCAGCACCAGGGCCACCTCCAGTCGCCGGGCCAGAAACACGTTCAGCGTCCCCACGTTGTCGCTGAGGGTTTTGCCGTCCTTGGTGATCTGGAACTTCAGTACGCCGATATTCTTGTAACCTTTGTCCTCGCAGTGCTTGATGACGTCCTTCGCGGCTCGCAGCAACTCCCGCTCGAGCGGTTGCGGCTCGGATGGGTCGGCTCCCGGGGCTAGCACGGCCAACAGGACGAGTGCTTGTAGGGTCATTCTCGGTCTCCTTTATCTTGGCCAGGAATGCGATCGGGGCGGCGCGGCTGGCCGCGCCGCCTGTGTATCGCCGTCAACGGGTTTCGATGTCGAGGGTCTTTTTCACGATCCGAACCGGATCGTCCATGAGTTTGATGCGGCCATCCCTGGGTTCCAGGCGGTAGAACGGATGCACCACGCGGTCGCTGACACCTTTGCCGCGCAGCAGTTCGCCCGCGGGGAAGGTGGCGTCGCTGGCGAAGAGCGTGATCTGCTCCTTCCCCAGGCCGCCCTTGACCAGGATGCCGTCGCCTTCGGGCGGGAAGGCGTAGGTCTCGCCCGCTCGGACCACCAGGCCTGGGGCCGTCAGGATGAGTTTGCGCCCCTTGGCGCTGGAGCCGATCAGCTCGACGTAGAGCGGCTTGGTCGATTTATTGACGACCAGAATTTTGACGCGGTCGCCCGGCTCGACGACGCCGCTGCGTTTATTGGTTTTCAGCTCCACGTCGAACAGAGCCGAGCCTGCGGGGAAGTCGCGGCGGTTGAGGCCGTCCAGCGGTGTCACCGGGGTTCCCACCCCAACAGGCGCACCACCAGATCGTAGTAGTCTTCCCAGGAGTCCCGGCGCACCACGCCGTCGGCGGTCAGCTGCACCAAGCCCAGGGCGGTGAAGTTGGGAGTGCGAAAGATAGCCTCCAGTCCTTCCGGCTTGGCCAGCCCCAATTCCGCCGCCGCCGTCCGCAATGGCAGCGCCTTGTCCAGGAAGCGCCGGCTGACCGGGATCAACGGTTCTCCGGCTTGCTCCTTGCCAAGAACCTGTTTCATCGCCCTCAGAAAGCGGCTCCCGTCGTCCTCGACCAGCTTCTCCATCTCCGCTTCTTCTGGATACAGGTCCAGAGCAGCCCGTTTGTCGAAGCCGGGTTTGCCCGGCAAACGGAGCAGGGCAGGACGAACCGTGTCCGCGAACGACTTGATGCCGGAGTCGTGACAGCGCATGCAGGACAGGCCGTTGCGCACCGTCTTGTCCTCGGCGAACTTGTCGGTAACGATGTCAGTCGGGGCCAGCTCGACGCGGTTGCCCTTGGCGTCGGCGACGTAGTAGCCTTGCAGGCCATTGGGCAAGGAAAAGATTACCTCGCCGCCGCTCGGATTCAGGTGGATGGGGTTGGCGAACATGTTCTCGCGGCCCTTGCTCGTCCGGAAGTCGAAGCTCTGCCAGTAGCCACCGCCAGCCAGCGGGTGCCGTTCGACGACGCGGTTGTTGCGCGACACGCCCGAGACGGTCATGCCCGCACGCTTGGCCACGCCTTGTTTGACGTTGTCCTCCGCCTTGATTTTCAACTGCTCTTCTAGTTCCTGGAGGGTAAATGGCATCTGAAGCAGGTCCTCATACAACGACGGCAGGGTGGCCGTGCTGATGAACCAGTCCGCTCGGACGTAAGGGATGGGACGAACTTGCCCTGCCGGGATCAGGAACTCCTCGGTCAGGCGGTCAAACGTTTCCGAATCCTCGTAGACAATCGAGTAGGGGTATTCCAGCAGGACCAGGTCATACAGGTTGTACGGGCTGGCCCCCAGGCTCTGCCGGCCCTGGATCCGTTCAAAGGGTTTAGCGTGCCAGCCCAGCCTGCGGATATCCACCACGTAGACGGTGTTGGTCGGCTCGATCGCCTGGGGGCGGACGATGGCATTTTCCCAGGTCAAGTGGTTCATCGCCTTGGCCAGGGCCTCGCGCTGCAATTCCAGTTCGTCCGGCGTGGCGCCGCCGGTCAGAATGTGGTTGACGCTGAAGAAGCGCAGGAAACGGCGGTCCTGAGGCTTGCTATCACGGACGTGAGCCAGGATCTTCTTGAGCACGTAATCGACACCAACGACGTCCCTGAAGGCCTTGTCGCGATTGTTCTCGACGGGAATGGCGGCGTCGGCGGGGAAGGCCGGCGCGCCCTTGCTGATCCAGCGGCGGACGGTGTTGATCTCTTCCTGGTTGAGGCGCGGCCGTCCCGGGGGCGGCATGGCGAGTTCGCCGTCGGCGGTGATGAGGCGGAAGAGCTTGGAATCGTCGGGCTTGCCCGGCACTACTTTTTTCTTCTTGCTGATCAGGTTCTCGTGGTCGAGGACTTTGACGCCGACCTGGGGGTCCGTGTCGCCGTGGCACTCGAAGCAGCGCGCCCGGAACACCTCCTTGACCCGGCTGGCCAGGACTTTGGGATCCTCCTCCGGCTGCGGGGCTGGCTTCTCGGCAACGACCGACCCGGCCAGCGCGCCGGCGGTGACCCAGTCACGCAGGGTCTTGCGTTCCTCTTTCGACACCTTGGGCCGCTTGCCGGGCGGCATCTTGTCCTTTTCCACCAGCTGGATCAGTTTCGACTTGTCCGGTTCCTTGGCGACGACGATGGCGCGGTCCTTGTCGGCCAGGTGGGCGGGGTCGAAGAGGTTCAGATCGCTGCTGAGATCGTCGGGATCTTTGCCGTGGCAGGCAGCACAGTACTTGGTCAGGATATCACGGGCCTGCACCACTAGTGGTTTGGGGCTTTCTTGTGCCACGGCCGCGGACGGACCCACGACGATTCCGAGGCCCAGCCAGAGCGTCCAGTGAAAAGAGCGTGCGTGTGACATGGTTTGTCCTCAAGGGACCGTGGGCGGAATTCCGAGAGCGACGGGGGCAGCGCGAGTAACCCATCCGTTCGAGTGCCAACTCGAATCGAGGGGACCAGGCATCGCTCTCCCCGCGCGGCTATCTCCTTGAGAGAACGTAGCAGGTCCGTGATTCTTCCAGGAAGCCCAAAGATTCCTCGATTTTCACGCTTGTCGCAGCTGGAATGGAAGTGGAGCAGAGAACCCGGTGAATTCAGCGGCACGACAAACAGCATTCACCCACTGGCGGCCGAATGGCTCCTGCCTTACTATGTGCTGTGACCGGAGGTGGATGATGAACCGAGCCGATGCCTACGCCCTGTTGACCGAATACGTTACCGAACAGAGTCTGGTGCGCCACTGCCTCGCCGTCGAGAGCGCCATGCGCGCGTATGCCCGGGCGCTGGACGAGAACCAGGAGACGTGGGGTGTCGTCGGCCTGCTGCACGACTTCGATTATCAGCGCTGGCCGAACCCGCCGGACCACCCGCTGAGGGGATCCGAAATCCTGCGCGCGCGTGGCTATCCGGACGAGGTCATCACCTGCATCCTCTCGCACGCCGATTACCTGGCCGACCGCTACCCGCGCGTCAGCCGGATGGAGAAGGCGCTGTATGCTTGCGACGAAATCACCGGCCTGATCACCGCGACGGCGCTGCTGCGCCCGACCGGCATTTCCGATCTGACAGCAGCCAGCGTCAAGAAGAAAATGAAATCAAAGGGCTTCGCGCGCGGCGTCAAGCGGGAGGACGTCGAGCGCGGCGCCGCGGACTTCGGCGTGGACCTGGCAGAGCACATTCAGTTCGTCATCGATGCCACGAAGGGCATCGCCTCCGAACTGGGGCTGGAGCGCGGCTCGGGCAGCGCTGCTGGGGAGGACTAATGCGACGGCATTCTGCTACCACGTAGGGAACGTAGCGCTGTCGTGTTAACTTCCCTGCACGGGAGTCTGAAGATCCGACGCCGCAAACTCCTCACGGGGCGCATCCAGGATCGGACCGCCCTGGCGGCGGGCCTCGATCTCAGCGCGGAACAAGGCGCGCACACGGCGGGCGGCAATCCGGTCCGCCAGCCGGGGGAAGAAGCGGCTGACATAAACCATCAGCTTGCCTTGCAGGGTCAGATAGATCTCATGACGGCCTTGCTCGATGGCCCGCAAGGTGGCCGTCGCCACCTGCTCCGGCGTCATCCCGCGGAGATGGTCCATTTGCAGCCTAGCTCTCTGCTCCAGCATGTTCTGCGAGAAATTCGTCTGGGTCAGCCCCGGACAGATGACCAGCACATCGATGTCATCCTTGGCCAGTTCGGCACGCAGCGCTTCGCTGAAGCCCTGCACGGCGAACTTGCTGGCGGAGTACTCGCTCCGAGCTGGGATGCCCCGCTTGCCCGCAATGGAGGAGATATTCACGATCGCCGGCCGTTGACCGCGGCGCAGCAACGGCAGACAGAGCCGCGTTGATTCGGTGACGCCAAAGAAGTTCACTTCCATGATCTTGCGCAGGCGCTCTGGGCTCACTTCCGCGAAGTGGCCGGTGGCGCCGATGCCGGCGTTGTTCACCAGGATGTCCAGGCCACCGAAATAATGCAGGGCGGCCTCGACCATTCGTTGGCGATCTTCCGGCTCGGTAATATCGGCGTGCACGATCTCCAGCGTGAGTCCCGCTTCGCGCATACGGTCCGCAAGTTCGCGGAGCAGCTCGACGGACCGCGCTGCCGCCAGGACCCGGGCCCCACGTCGCGCTGCCGCCTCGGCCAAGGACTTGCCAATGCCCTGCGAGGCGCCGGTAATGAGGATGCGCGATCCCGCGAGGTTACGACGTTGGCCCATCAGTGGACTCCCCCTTAGGAAGATCGAAATGCCGGCTGAATGCGGGCGGACTGAAACCGGTAGCCAATTCTGCCTTGCGGTTGAGAGAATTGCCACTTGGGGGAGAGGGAGAAACGTGGAAGTTCGCGCGCGATGCGAAAGCCTGCAACAGATGTGCTCGCGTTAGCGGAGGGAGCGAGGGCGCAAGCGCGAATGGATTTGATGGCCGGGGTGGCGCCCCGGTGTCGCGGACACAGCAGGAAGCTCTGTTTGAAGGCGGCTTTCAAGTGCTCGCTTCGCGAAGTCTGAGCTGGGATGGTTCGGTGCTGTCCGGAAACGGACTAAAGTAAAAGTAACCGGTCTTTGCTGAAAGTGCTCGACACGGGCTTGTCACAGAAGGATAATGCGGTGACAATCACAGTGCTCCAACCCCCAAAAGAAATGGCGGGAGAACCCGTCCCATGCGCGTCTTGGTCGTAGACGACAACGCTGATATGGCCAGCAGCCTCGCGACCCTCCTCACTCTCTGGGGCCACGAACCCTTCACGGCCTGCACAGGTTTTGAGGCGCTGGAGGTAGCAGCTCGGTGCCAGCCCGAGGTGGTGCTGATTGACCTGGGATTGCCTGGGATGGATGGGTATGAGTTGGCCGGCCGACTTCGCGGCTTGCAGCATATTGCCATGACAGGCCACCAGGGGGCCGGCTTCGCGCAGCGTTCTTGCCAAGCGGGTTTCCGGGCCCATCTCCTCAAACCCTTTGAACCTGCGGAGTTGGAGCGCCTCTTGCACCAGATTGCCCGAGAGCAGCCCAAGGCGATGCCGAGCGCCGGGCGCATCACGGCAGCACAACGCGGGATGGCACGCAAACCCGACCTACTTCCCTTGGCCTGTCAACAATTCTGGCTCCATCTGGAGCAGACGGGCGGCGCACCGAAGCCTATTCAGGTGGCGCGCGAACTCCGCAGGATCGCTTCCGAGCACTGTGTCCGGGCCACCCGGCTACGGGAGCGGGCTGAGGATCTGTGCGACAGCTCGAAGCAGTTCCTGTCCAGCCAGCGCACGACAACCGAGTAGGGATTGTCGGCGTTAAGTGTCCTACCGGGAGTGCGAAAAAGTACGACTCGACGCAAGTCTCTGCCAGATAAGGAATTGACCCCGACGGGATGACGGGATTCGAACCCGTGTCGCGGCCTGTGAGCGAGCTACAGCCGCTGAGCCAGCTCCAGCCAGACCAGCATCTTGGTATGCCACTCACAGCTGCCAAGCCCGACCCGAACCTTTAACGTGCCATGCGGCAAACAGTTTCGCCTGCGCTTCGATGCGGACGACACGGCCACTGTGACCGAGTTCACTTCCAGGCCCAACTCACGCTTCCAGAACTGTCGCGCTGCTTCGACATCGCAACCCTCGTGGACATTCAGGTCAGAGCGAAGCGGCACGGCGGGTAGAAAGCGATGGCACCAACGAAGCCACACGCGCAACAAGCCAGGGTGGGAGTTGCTCAACGCCAGCCGTCGTTGCCCCCCACGGCATACTTTGTCGCCCTCGCCCCAGTAGAGGGCCACTCCGAAAAGGAACAACGGATCCGAGCGCCATCGCTCCCAAAGCACGACTGCTTCGGCTGCCCATTTCTCCCGTCGCTGCTGCCGCATTCCTGCGGCTCCTGCCACCCCTTGACGCCAGCACCTTGGTGGCTGCCCCATGGACGGCTCATCTTCCAGAGTAGGAAAAGTTGCTGAGTGACCCCGACGGGATTCGAATCTCGGACCGTAACTAGCAGCCGCGACAATATGTTACGTCAAACGGCCGATTCGAGCGCTGCGAATTCCGGTGCAGTCTTGGCCGAATCCGCACTGGATGACCCCGGATTGGCTCTCGTGACCAAGTGCTGGGATAGGCTACCGGATAGTGTACGTGCAGATATCCTGACACTAATCCGGGCAGCCCAGTAACTCGTGGCTACCTCCCTCCGGGGAACGTCACTGTCGTCACTTTCAGCCCTGGAGCCTCTCCTGGGCCTCTGGTCACACGCAACAGCCAGAGGCGGCACTACTCTTGGGAACAGCACTGCGAGTCGTTCTATTGGACTAGACTGGGAAAACACCTTCACCACGTTCACCACGTTCACCGCGTTCGCCCTGTGGAACGAGCGGTCGAAGGCGGTTCGAGCGAACATCATTGCCCTAGTCCAGGGCGCCAAGCAACAGCAGTGCGAGTCAGACGGACTATCCAGACGTATACCCCCTGAGACCGACCCTGACCGACCCTGACCGACCCTGTAGCGCAAATAAAAACCCTGGCACCAGAGTGGTGATGCCAGGGTTGTTGCAGGCCGGCGTTCACTGCCGGGGCTTGGCGCCCGATCCGGGACAAATCGCGCTGGTACTCTCTGGTGCCGGCCCGTGCAGCTTAATGCGGTCGCTGTCATCCAGGGGCACCGTCTTACCACATACCAGACAAGTTCCGTCCTGTCTCAGTTCTCGCCGCAGAAAACCAACAGCGTAGTGGTCACTGTTGGTTTGCAGCGGTAGGCGACACGTCGTCCTGGTCTGGCGATGGCACAGGTTCTCTGGGCATTCGTCTAGCAGTTCGGGGTAATGGTTGCTTACGATACTCATGGCTCGGCTCTCCAGGAGTCGGGTCCACGGGCCAGGGCGTGTATCAGACGCTGCTGGCCCATTTCTTGCCTCCGGCCCGATGCCATCGGCTTGATTGCCACGGTCTCGGCTTGCACGAGACTGCCGCTAAAGGCGTGGCCAGTGATGGAAGACCAGGATTCCTCTCGGCTCTCGTCCTACAGCCGTTCGGTCTCAAATAGCAGCGCCGCGTAGGCTTCCTCTCCCAGTAGCCGCTTGAGATTCTTGGCTTGTTGCTGGCACGTCTTGAAGATGCGCCGTGCCTTGCGCGAGTCCTCGCTGTAGCCAAACTCGCTGCACCAATCGGCGAACCCTTGCGAGGACTCCAGGGAAGCGGCATCGGATGCCAGGCAATCAAGGACATCCGCGGCGTTCGGCGAATTACGGTGAGCACTGCCCATGCTGTAGTACGTGAGCAGATGGCGCCCACCGTGGACCAGAATGCAGACGTAATGCGACGCACCATTTCCTGACCAGTCTGCGTCATCCCGGTCGGGCACTTTCACGAACCGGAGTTGAACGGAATGCGTCTTCAGGAATTCGCTGATCGCTTGCATGGTTGCCCCCTCTCTGTTTCGTTGCCCAATCCCGCGTTGCCCTCCTTGGCCCGTGCTCCTCAGCTGGCGTGACGACTTAACACTCGACGTGGCAATCACAAACTTCATCGCCGCCATCCAGGCACATCCAACCAGACTCCAGTTGGGCGCCGCACAGGCAGCACTCTCCAGGCTCCTGCTCAGCGAAGGCGTCTACCTCAAACTGCGTCCACCAGTTGCCGTGCTCATCTATCCCGGTCCGTCTGGCGATGCCCTCGATGTGATGCAGCCGAATCGTGTCGTTGCGGGCTTCGCTGGCGTTCATGGCGTTTCCCCCTCTGTTCGGTGGTTTGATCCCAGACCGGCTCCGCCGGTTTCGCCGTCGTACGGCTCATCAGTGGGGCTGGCTGAGCAGACGGTTGGCGAGCATGCGGGCAGCAGTGACGGCATCGCTGTCAAATGCTTCCGGATGCACCACGGCGACAAATGCCCACGCGCAGTCTTCCTCCCACCATTGCTCCGAGCCGGACCACTTCCGGGCAAACTCCACGCTTGCTTCTGGCATGTCGGCAAGTCTGTCCTGGCTGATCCAAAGTCCTCCGTGACTCGGCGTGCTCACAGCGTAGATGCCATCGGCCAGCTTGGTGATACTGTCGGCCTTACCCCACGGCGTTTGGCTGAGCCTTGCTCGCATACTCTCCGGCACGGCCTTGGTCGCAGTTGTCATTGCTCATGCTCCAGGAGTGGTGTTGCTGTGATCCCCAGACGGGCCTCTTGCCCGTTTCGCCGTCGTTACGGCTCGTCAGTGGGGTTAGTCGTTCTCTAGTTTGGTGCAATCAGGGCATAGCCCAAGATGGTTCCAGGACCATCCTTCTACATCAAGCTCCACGTCTGTCCAGCCGGCCACCTTGGCTTCGTCGAGGTCTTCAACGAATTCATCGCACTCCCTGCAAGCAATAGCTGGATGGCAAGTCGCGGTGTATTCCTCCTTGCACTCTTCCGAGCAAAAACGGCTACCCGAACGCTCTGGACGGTTCTCACATTGGATGCAGGGCAATTCTGTCAGCGACATGCGTTATCTCCGTCATGGTTGATTCCGATCCCCAGACGCCCTCCTGGCGTTTCGCCGTCTACGGCTCATCAGTGGGGCTAGGTTTTCTGCTCTTCCGCCGGGTCTCCATAGGCGGACTCGATTTCCCGGTTGCACTCCTCGCAGGACTCCGGCGGTCCTTCCCAGTGGATATCCCAAGCTTCGACCGGGTCGCGTTCGTCCGTGTGCTTGGTGGCACAGTCGGCACACAGGATGCCGTTGCATGCTGTGAGATACAGCATCGGATAACCGCCCGGCCATGCAAACGCGGGCAACTCCCCGTTGTGCTGCTCCCGCAGCTTGCGGACTGGCTCTCGCTCCAAGCGGAGGTAGAGCTGTCGCTGGCCATACTCCGTGAGCGAGACGTAGTCATGCTCTCGGCCGCAGGCATGGCAAACGGGATAGTAGTCCCATTCGCTGTCCGCGAAGATGGGATGCGCTTGCTCGCTGTCCTGTGTCACGCCTTCCGGTAAACAGCCGGTGCACCAGCATTCGCCGTCATACGTCGATGCTTCGTAGTGGCAGCAGTGCATAGTTGCTCTCCCCTGTGTTTGGTACCTCGATCCCCAGACGCCTTCCCTGGCGTTTCGCCGTCGCACGGCTCGTCGGTGGGGCTAGTTCGTGCCCTAGGCAGCGTCTTCTTCCTCCTCGCAAGCCCAGAAGCCGAAGCAAGCTCCGTCGCCTTCGTGGGCGCCGAAGTAACACCCCACCGGAGAAGCCTCAGTCAGGTGGTCGAACAGCTCACCGAGGAACCATTCGCTGCCTTCGGCGTCTTCCTCGGAGCTGCTGTCGTTGAGGAACCGCTGCACTTCC
>JBGQLF010000063.1:0-14649 GCA_041499985.1 Gemmataceae bacterium | reverse complement strand
TAGGCCGCGAACCGCTGCGCCCGCAGATTGGACCAGGCTCCCAGGACCGCGGCGATGGCATCCAGATCGGCCGGGAACGGTGCAACCGGCGATTCGGTAACGCGCCAGTCGCCGCCCTGGCGCTGCACAGTAAGCGCTCCACCATTGCCCTCGCTTCGGATGCGCTCGATCGTTTTGGGATCGAGATGTAGCAAGTTGCGATCGAGCAGATCGAGGGCGCTGCGGTCAACCGCGCTGGCGACTTTTTCGCCGACGACGAGGATCGCTTCGCCGTCACCGAGCTTGGCGTAGCGGGTCTTGGCGTCCTTGTCAGTCGCTTTGCCGATCAACAGGACTCGCTCTTTTCTCTCTTCCTGTCCGGCGTCTTCCTTCTTCGTGGTCGTCGTCAAGGCCAGACGCAGGGCCGGCTTGTCCAGGCCATAGGTGGCCAGGTCCTTGGCGGTGTGGGCCGCGTAGCGCTCCGCCCGCAGATTGGCCAGATCGTCCACCACGGACCGGCTCGCGTCGGGTGCCACCGAAGCCTCGAACGGACCCGTGATCCTCCAGCCGGCACCTTCGCGCTTCAGGCTGTACTCCTGGCCATCCTTCCCGATTTGCAGGCTGGTGATATCCTCCGGCTGCACCTGCCAGATCTGGAGCGGGCGCAGGGCCAGCGAATCTTGATCCAGGGCATCGCGAATCTCTTTCTTGACCACGAACACGCCGGGGGCAGAGGCCAGCTTGGCGAAGTATTCCGGCTTGCCCTCGCGCGCTTTGCCCAGCAGCAGCGTCTGCACCGACTTGTTCGTGTCGGCGAGCGTGATTTTGGCACTTACCGCGGGTTTCTCCAGACCATAGAGCGCGGCGAGATCTTCGGGCTTGGCAGTCTCGGTGACATACTCGACGGCTTCCAGACGGCCCAGATCACCCAGGAGTTGCCCGCTCTTGGCTGCATCGATGTCGGCCTGTACCGGAGCTGCCAGACGCCAGACATCCTTGTTGTGCTCCAGCGTATAGGCCTCGCCGTCTCGCTGCACTTCCAGTTTGGCTACTTCCGTACCGCTGAAGTCGAGGATGCGCCGGCCACGATACGCCAGCGCCGGCCGTTGCACCAGTTTCAGCAGACTGTCTTCCACGGCGTTGATGCGCTCACGACCCTCGACGCGCACATACAGCTTGGCCTTGTCGGTGTCCTGCTTCCCGAACATCAACGTAAAGGTTTTGGTCTTCGTGGTCTTGGCGTTGCCTTCGCCCTTGGTTTCTTCCACTGTCACTTTGATCATAGTGGTCGGCGTATCGAGGCTGTAGGCCTTCGCGTCGGTTTGCTTGTCGAGCATGTCGTTGCCCTGGGCCTGAAGGCCAGACAGCTTCTCGAGCAACTCGTTGACCTTGGAAGCCTCGGCATCAGCCGGGATCGGTTGCTCCAGGCGCCAGCGTTCCTTGTCCTTCGCCAGGACGATAGTCCCCTCGGGCAGGAGCAATTCCACGCGCCGCGCATCTTCGCTCCGGAATCGGGCCAGGCGTGCATCGCGCAGCGTGTCAGCTGGGATGAACAGATCCTTGAGCTTGTCGGCCTTGATCTCGAAGACCTGCTCATTGTCCTGGAGCTTGGCGTAGCGATATTCCTCGCTCACCGTCTCCTCTTGGGGCGGCATCGGCATGCCCGGGGGAGCCGGCCGCATGACTTTGCGCTTCTTGACCTGTGACTGCTTGCCAATCAGGAGGGTCACCGTGGCGCCATTCCCGCGCGTGATTCGCATCGTCTGCTCGGGGTCTTGCAAGCCGTAGGTTGCCAGGTCCTTCTCCGGCTTCTCGACGAATTGTTCGGCCCAGATATCGGGCACGGCGGTCAAAACTGTCTTGAGCTTGTCTGGATCGGGTAAGTCCTGAATGGGGTTCGGCCGTTCGGCGACTGGATAGCTCAGCTGCCATTCCTCACTCTGCCAGGTGAGGGCATAGTCAACGGCATTCTCCTTCTTCGCCTTGTCTTCGCGCTGGTGGATAGCCAGGCCCTTGACGGTGAGCTGGTCGCTCTTGTCCGGCGAGCCGTTCGCCGTCGTATCCAGCTCGGGTGGAAACAACCGATCTCGGCGATACTTATAAGGGAACAGCCAGCGGCTGCGATAGTAATCGAGGGGCTTATCCAGAGCCACCAGGAGTCCGGGGGCAAGGCGGATCACTTCGTTGCCGTTCTCCAGGCGCAAATACGTGGGCCGCGAAAAGCGATTGCTGGCTCCCGGCGGCTCCTCGCCGAATTGCAACACGTATTCCTTACCGCTTTGTACCTGCGCCCTGACGGTGACCGGTGGCTTGTCCAGGCCATAATCCGCGGGATTGGCAGTCTGGCTGGCAGCGAGCGGCTGGAAGCGGGAATGGAGACCGGTGAGTAGCTCCACCAGCTGATCGACCTCCCGTTTGCGCGTGGGCCACTTGCCCGGCATGGTCCAGTCCTGGCCGGCCGTGCGTTCCAGCAGCACGTGTTTGTCGCCGTGCGTCACGTCGATCCGCGTGAGATTCTCCGGCGTCAGCTCCATGTCGAGGACGGCCAAGGTCTCACTCGCCACCGTTTTCGGCCGCAAGGAAGTGACCGCGAGCCAGGAGACTCCCCCCGCCACCACGAGAACCAGCAGCAACAAGGTGGTCTTGAGGTTCATTTAAGGTCAGTCCTCTTCAAACGATGAACGATGAATGAGGAACGATGAATGAGGAGTTCTTCAGTTCATCATTCAGCGTTCCTCGTTCATCATTTCTTAGCGGAGCCGTCGCACCATGAACACGACGAGTCCGAGATAGACAAAGAACGCCGGCATCCCCAAGCGCGTGCCCCATTGCCACAAGACGTTTTCCGAAGCCGGCAACGCCACGCGCGGATACTGCCAATCGATATTGTCCCTGGCCAACAAGTCATCACGTCCCAGCAGCCAGTTGCACACGTCCAGGAACAGCTTTTCCTTGATCGGCGACAGCGTGCTGCCGATGAACAGGCCGCCGTGGCCGATCGCCGCTACGCGCACCGTCGCCGGCTTGGCGTTTGGATCCTCATACCAGTCGGCAGGCAACGTGGCTTCGACGGCTACCCCGATCGGAAACGGCCCCAGACGTTTTTTCTCCCGTGGATCCTTGGAGGGATCGTCTCCCTTGGGCGGCTCGTAGCGCGGCGTGCGTTCCCGGGTCGGAAAGGGCTGATCCTCGTTCCAGCTGCGTTCATCCGTCATCATGAACGCGGCTTCGACCGCTGGCTTCTGGCCGGTTTTCGGTTCGTAGTAAACGGGTCGAGGATGTCGCACACGCAGGTCCAGCGGCTGATTCTTGCCCAGGCTACGGGCCGTCAGGCGCAGGCTCTGGCGAATCGGGTTCGAGGGGCTGCGCTCCGCCGTGACCGCTTGGGCTGATGGTTGGCCGGCGCCGGGTTCCCAGTCAAACTTGACCGACGGCACCTCGACATTTGCGCCCAGCACGACCAGCCCCGAGCGCCGCTCCGCGAACGATTTGCTCTCGACGTTGAACAGGACGGTTTGCTTGGCGAGCTTGATGCCGAGGCTGGCCAACAGGTCTTCGAGCTTGTCGGGACCAGCGTCCATCGGGTCCGGCCGGCCGGGCGGCTCGTTCACCGGACCGAAACAGGCCAGGACCGGTTTGCCGGCCTTGAGGAAATCCTTGATCGCATCCAGCTGGGCCTGGTCCAGCCGATACACCCAGTTGCCGATACGCTCGCCGCGCGCGACATTAAACAGCGTCATCCGCGGCAGGATCAGCAAATCGCAATCGGCCAGGATGCGATCGGTCTTGACCTTGAGGTCGCTGATCCGCCGGTTCTCGGCCAGGTTTTCCTCGACCTTCTTCAGCCCCTCTTTCTCTTTCTTGACGTCGTCCAGTTCCTTGCCTTCCTGCTCTTTCACCATCTCCCGCAGAGCCACATTCGGCTCCAGGACCTTCTTGATGAACTCGCGGCGCAGGTCTTCGGTCACGCGCGCGACGCCCAGCTCTCGGGCATGTTTCTTGGTCAGGTCGTCCAGGGAGGCTGTCTGCCAGAATTTCACCATACGCGCCAGCTCTTGCAATTCCTCATCGAGATTCTTGACCGTGGTATCGAGCTCGGTGACCTGATCTTCGAGCCGTTCGAGCTTGCTTTCGTCATATGTAAACACGGCCGGCTCGGGCGGAGCGGCTTCCGACCACTTCTTGAGGATCACATCCCGGCTAGCGAAGCCACGTGCCGCCAGCGCTTTCTTGACCCCGGCCATGCCGAGCTCCTCGGAGCCTTCCAGACCGAGGACCTCGTGGATGACGCCCAGGGCGATCCGGGGCTGCTTTTCGTCGATGTTGAGCACCTTGCGGGCGAACGGCTCCGGCCCTTGATAACGCAGCACCAGGTTGCCGCGCCCGTCGTTGCTCTCCTGCGACGCTTGTTTGTCCAGTTGATAGATATCGTGGAACGCTAGCCGCTGGACCTTGCCGTTGGCGTAGAAAAAGATGCTGTTTTCCGGCGTGCGTTCGATCGCCTGGCGCAGCTCCGGAGCGTTCTCCACCAAGGCCGCCAGTTTGTCCTGGTATGCTTCCTCCTGCACATCGAGCACTTCGACCTTGAAGCGCGGGCCCAGCTCCTGGAACTGCTCGACCAGGTCCTTGACCTTTTCGACGACCTTGCGCTCGGCGGCCGAGTCATAGTTATCCGGTTTGTCGGCTAGTTGCCCAAAGGCCAGGTGCCGCTGGTGCACCACAATGGTCGTTTCCCCGCGCAGCTGGCTCAGCTGCTCGCGAATCTCCTGCGGGATCGTGAACAGCTTCTCGTGCGTGGTGTCGAGCCGAACGTAATGAAAGAACGAGTAGGCGTTGCAGCCCACCAGCAGTGCCGCGGCGAGGACGACTTGCAGCACGACATTGCTGCCGAAGGCGCTGCGCCGGCCGGCGCTCAGGCGGACAATGCCGATGAACTCGATGAGCAAGGCCAGCAGCGCCACCGCGCCGCCATAGGTCACCAGCTGCCAGCCCAGGTCTTGCCACTCGACTACAGTCAGGACCAGCCCGGCTCCGGCAACGAAGAGGCCGGTCAGCCCCGCCAGCCGAATCAGGAAGTGCAACCGCGACCAGAGCCGAGTACGTGTGGGAGTGGTCATCGCCATCGGCGGCTCTCCAAGCTACGAACGGTCAAGAACAGGCAAAATAGGGCCACGCTGACGTACAACACCAGATGCCGTGAATCGATCAGACCCCGGCTAAAATCACGGTGAAAGTGCAGCGGCACGCTAAAGAAATACAGCACGCGATACGGCAAGCTGCCCGTGTCCATCTCCGGGCGCCAGAAGGCGGCGACGATGAACAGAAGGCTCAGCACCAGCGACAGGAGTGCTGCCACCATCTGGCTGCGGACCAGGCTGCTGACAAACAGTCCCAGGGCCAGGAACATCGCTCCGGCGAGGGCCAGCCCAAGGTAGGACGATAGCACCGGCTGAAAATCGATACGCGTCTGCCAGGTGTGCCAATCGAGGTCGAGCAAGATCGGCAGATAGACCAGCGTCGGCAGCCACAGGACGACATAGAAGGCGAAGCACGCGAGGTATTTACTCAGGACCACCTGCCAATCGCGCAGAGGCGTGGTCATGAGCATTTCCAGGGTGCCGGTGCTGCGCTCCTCAGCGAACAGGCGCATGGTCAACAACGGCGGAATGAACAGGTACACCAGCCAGAACTTCTCATCGCCGAGCATCAACTGCATGGGGAACTCGATCCCCTTGGGTCCCTGCGCCGTTAGTTGCAGGAGCGTCAGGTAAAACAGCTGCCCGGTGACGGCGAGGAAGACCGCCAGCACCACGTAGGCAATCGGCGACAGGAAATACGCACTGAACTCCCGGCGAACGAGGCTGAGAGTAGCAAGCATAACGGCTCCCAAAACTAGGCAGTGGCCACGGCTTTCGCGCCCGCCTCTTCGCTGGTGAGACGCACGAAGAGTTCTTCCAGGGTTTGGCGCTGCGGCCGCATCTCGCGGACTTTCCAGCCCTGCTCGACCGCCAGGGCGCACAGTTGCGGCGACAATTCCGCCGACCCGGCCGCGGTAATGCGCAGCCGCGTGCCCGTCGGAATCGCCTCGCTTTCCATCCAAGTGACCCCCGCGATTTGCCGCACCGGCTCGGTATCGATCGGCCCCTCGGCTTCCACGACGATAATGGTCTGCTCCTCAGCCTGCCGTGCCAGCTCGCCCAGCGGATTCGACGCGACCACCCGGCCGCGATGGATGATGATGACGCTGTCACAGGTCATCTCGACTTCCGGCAGGATGTGCGTCGAGAGCAGGATCGTGTGTTCTCGGCCAAGCTCGCGGATCAGCTCCCGGCTGGCCCGAATCTGCGTCGGATCGAGCCCGGCGGTCGGCTCATCGAGGATGAGCACCGGCGGATCGGCGAGCAGGGCATCGGCCAACCCAACGCGCTGGCGATATCCCTTGGACAGTGTGCCAATCAGTTGGCGGCGTACGTCGTCCAGCCAGCAGCGTTTCAGGACGTAGTCCAGGCGCTGCCGGCGCCGACGGCCGTGCAGGCCCTTGATGCCGGCGCGGAAGTGCAGGTACTCGGTGACCCGCATTTCCACGTAGAGGGGGCAGTTTTCCGGCATATAGCCGATGCGCCGCCGCACCTCCACGGGCTGCCAGAAGACATCGAGAGCGTCGATCGTCGCCTGGCCGGACGTGGCAGTTAGGTAGCCAGCCAGGATGCGCATTGTTGTGGTCTTGCCGGCGCCATTAGGGCCGAGGAAGCCGACGATCTGGCCACGCGGCACATCGAAGGAGACGTCGCGAATGGCGGCGTAATCGCCGTAGTATTTGGTTAGCTGGCTGACGTGGATCACGAATGCCTCACCTTGGAGTCCCCAGTGCCCAGCTCTGGAATCGGCCGCGAGGTAGGATCGGCCGCGCGCAGGAGAAGCGTTCCCGAATCTAAAGGGAAGCAGCGCCGGCGCGCAGCGAACGCGGCGTGTTCCAGGCAAACGTCCGTGGAAACCCGAACCGGTATTGAAGATAGCCAATTCGGGCGAGACTGGCAAGAGTTAGAAACTTTGCCGGCGCTGCCGTGGGCGATCCAACTATCGGTACGTGATATACTACTGGGAAGTTCATCGCTTGAAGGAAAGCCTCCGATCCGCGGCCTTGGAGTCGACTATGGCAAACCAATTTAATGCGGTCTATGAGCGGGATGGCGACTGGTGGATCGGTTATTGCCTCGAAGTCCCCGAAGCGAATGGCCAGGGGAAGACCCTGGAGGAATGCCGGGAGAGCCTGATCGAAGCCATCAAACTGGTTTTTGAAGAGCGTCGGGAAACATATTTGCGGGGGATGCCCGAGGATGTCATCCGCGAGACCGTGGAAGTCCCATGAAACGGACAGCCCTTTTGCGTCATCTCCGGAAGCATCGCTGTGTTTTGCTGCGGGAGGGAGCCCGGCACTCGCTTTGGATGAACCCACGTAATGGGGCACAGGAGCCCGTGCCCCGACATGTCGAGACCCCGAACAACCTCGCGCGGAAAATCTGCCGCCGTTTGGGGATCCCTGATCCTTAGCACCGCCCCTGCTCAAGCGCCCGTTGAAAAAGGCGTCACACCTCTTGGAACAGGCTATCGTTCTGCACGCTTCGAAGGGGCTGATCCGCTTTTCAACAGGCCGCTAGAACTCGAACGGAGGAGTGCTAATCCCACTTCCAGTAGCGCAGAATACACCACATGGCCTGGAACGCATCCCGCCAGCCGATCTTCTTGCCCTGCTTGTGTGTCCGTCCGTGGTAGCTGATCGGCAATTCATAAATGCAACAATGGCGGCGCGCGATCTTCGCCGTCAGCTCCGGCTCGATCCCGAAGCGCTTCTCCTTGAGGGTCGGTGCGATCGCCTCCAGGACGTCGCGGCGGAACACCTTGTAGCAGGTTTCCATGTCCGTGAGGTCCAAATCCGTGAACATATTCGAAAGCATGGTCAGGACGCGATTGCCCAGCCTGCGCCAGAAGGAAAGCACCCGGCGCGGCTGGTCCCCGAGGAAGCGCGAGCCGTAGACCACATCCGCCTTGCCCGCCACAATCGGTTGGATGAGGCGACCGTATTCGTCCGGATCATACTCCAGGTCCGCATCCTGGATGAGCACGACGTCTCCACGGGCGTGGCCGAAGCCGGTTTTCAGGGCCGCTCCTTTGCCCTGGTTCCGCTCGTGGTAGAGGATGCGCACGTCCTCCTGTCCCTGGAGGCCAGCCAGGACTTCCCGGGTGCCGTCCTTGCTGCCATCGTCCACGACGATGATTTCCTTGGGGATCGCCACGCCCCGCACCCGGCGCACGAGCTCCGCGACCGTGGCAATCTCGTTGAACACCGGGATGACGACAGAGAGACGGAATCCGGCCGGGAGCGCAGAGACTTGGAGCTGCCAGGAGGCTGGTTCCGCGAAGCGATCTTGCTGCGTCTGGGGACCGCCAGAGCGCTCCAGCCACCCCTGCGTCCGCACACTCGTCTCCGTGCAGGCGAGTACGGGCGTTTCTTGTTCAACCATGGTAATCTCCTGCATAGACAGGAACCGGACCGAGCCGCTCCGATCGGTAGGGACGTGCGGAACAAAGTGGATCCGTCCGAGGGCGGGCACCGGCGAGTCCTGCTCCGCCTTGCAGCGAGTCTCCCGTGTCGCTTCCCCAGGTGTACCGCGGCCGGTGCCATGGGGCTCGGGTAGCCAGAGGAGCCGATCCAGGATCTCGTGAGCGACCAAATCCCAGGGCAGACAGAACAACAAGCTCAGGAGGTTCCAGGACAGCTTGGGATAGAAGCGGAGCGGTAAACGCTCCCTGCCGCCTGTGGAGAGCCCGTACCCCAGTGCCAGCAGAGCATGCCCACCCAGGCGTTCGAGGGCTCGGATCTGGGCCGGGGAGAGCTCGCGCTGCCAGGTGCCAATGCGGTCTTGGGTGATCTTCTCGAGGGCCCGGGCCTTCCAGGCGTACTCGCGTTCGGGGATCCCCTCCCGATTGCCGCAGCCTTCGGCCACCGCCGGTTCGTAGGCGAGGCCGAGGAAGCTCAGCAGGCTGCGCAGCTCCGCCACGGGATGCGTGACGAAATCCTCATATCGGATGCAGTGCAGATCCAGGGAGCTGTCGCGCCGCGCTCGGGCCAGGAGGCGGTAATAGTAGAGCCAAACGGTGAAGTTGACATACAGGTCCCGGTGCATCCAGGGAACCTTGGTCAGGCTCAGGGCGACATCGCGGCCGTCGCGGTAGAGGAAGAGGATCTTTGCATCGGGGAAGACCGAGTGGATGCGGGGCAAGTGTCCCGTGTGTTCGGGCGTCTTTTCCCCAAAGTAGACGACCTCGGCGCGCCGGAGGCGCTCCACGTACAGGCAAGCCATGTGGTCGTAGAATGCGCGCGCGTCGGCAGCCGCGTGGATCCGCTGCCGAGGAGGAGGGATCTCGATTTGAAGGTCCGTGTTGAGGCGCCGCAGGTGCTGTAGCTGGTTCTTCCTGGAATGACCCAGGAAGGAGAAGAAGAACTTGGTCTCCGGGGGAATGACGATCTGCGAGTGGCGGTTTAGCGCCTGTTGCAACAGCGTGGTTCCCGAGCGGGGACAGCCGACAATAAAGAATTTCCGCATGGCTTGCCTCCGTTAGGGCCTCGCCGAGCGAGAGGCCCTTGCAGACGGCTCTGTCAGCGTGGCGAGTAGATCTCGATTCACCTGCACGAGTAGGTAGGGGCCATCCTCAAGAGGTGAGTGAAAGAGATCGGGATGAGCGCTGAGCCAGGTCTTGACGCCCTCGTAGCGGTGTTGCGGGAAGGGATCGTCCGTCCGCGTAACGACGCAGGTCACCTCATGCTGGCGCAGATACTCCAGGAAGCGGTCGTAGGTGGGGACCCAGAGCGGTCGGCACACCGGGAACTGACGCTTCGAACCGAAAAACGGGTAATAGCGGTATTCGCAGACACAGAGGCGCGCGCTGGCTGGATCCATTTCTGCAACCGCGTTGAAGAGTCCGACGCTAAAGCGTCCGTTGTAATGGGCGGCGAAACGCTCATGCCAGCGGGCACCAAGCCAAGCGCATGCCCAAGTCATGCCAAGAAGTGTAACGGCACCCAACGCGGTGACCAGGGAGCGACGCCACTTCGGCCACTCCTTGAAGCAGAGTATTAGGATATGTGTCACTATCAACAGATTAATTGCTAGGAGTAGCCAATCAACAAGATCACGCCGAAGCCGTTGCTCCAGGAGGTGACCAAGTTGATAGAGGATGAGCAGTCCCGGTCCCAGGTAGATGGCATACCAGAAGGTGCGCGAAGCGAGTGCGGCCTGGAGAAAGCGCCGAACCAGACCGGGTTTTGGATGACGTGTAGAAATAGTCGCCCAGCGACGCCTCATCCAGGAGCCCAGGAGCCGGCTTCCGTCTTGTAGCACCAGCGCGAGACCGAGGACCGCCAGGCTAAGGAAGCAGAGGCCAAAGCGTACCGGCAAGTATTGCCCCAGCAGCATGTTCATCGTTCCGGGGCTGGTCTCGACGGTGTTGGGGGTCGTGACCAGCAGCAGGCCGGATGTTGCCAGAAGGAAGGCCAGGCCCAGGCGGATGGTGCCCTCCACAACCTGCTGCTGCGCCCGCAGCCAGAGTCCTGAAGTTACCAGCCAGACCAAGCAGACCGGGAGGGAACAGACGGCCAGCCAGTGGCAAGGACCTGCCATGGCCGCGACGCAATCGAGAGCCAGGGGCCAGACCTCGGACCGGCCACTACCAAGAAGCGTGCTCGTCCAACTGCCGGGGCGCATCTGGCTCCAGAGGTCCGCGGCCGGAGTGAATCCCTTCGGATAGATGGGGGTCCCCGTCAGGATCAGGTTGCGGAGGTACCAGTACCCGCTCCAGAGAAGGAGGCCAAGGAGCAACAGAGGTATTACCCGCACGGCCGGGCGCAAGCCGCGGACTGCTCCGGTCATCAGGATCAGCGCTATGCCTGCTACGGCGACATAGCCCAGGGCATAGTACTTCACGCCAGCCAGCAGACCGAGCGTCACCGAGGCGAAGGCGAGGTCCGCCAGGCGGCCTGCTCGGACATGGCGCAGCACATAGCCGAGCCCCGTGAGGAACAGGCCGGCGACGGCGATGTCGTTTTCGGCGTCCGCCAACTGCCTCAGCACGGGCCAGGTAGATACGGTGGCGAGTCCCACAAGATGGGCCGTTGGCCGCGCCAGACCGGCGCCTGCGGCCAATTCGATCGCTCCGACCGACAGGAGGATGGCCGCAGGCAGGTTGTTCAGGCCAATGAGGAAGTCCCCAGAAAACGGAGCTACCAGCCAGAGCCCGAGCAATTCGTTGTTCCCTGGGTTGTACCAGAAAGCATCATCCGGCGCATAAAGACTGCTCGCCCGCAGCCACTGATCAATCAGGGGGATATGATACATCAGCGAGTCCCAATCGGTGGGCAGTCGAAGCAGACCATCGAAAACAATCCGGGCAAGCCAGAAGGCCCAGAGCGCGCCCCAGAGGGTAAGCCACCAGCGTTCCGATCGAGTCAGCCGATGCCCCGATTCGGCGGCTTCGGGCTTGGAATTACCCCTGTCCCTTGGCAACTGGTCGCCCGCGCCCGCAGGCTCCACGACTGCGCGCGGCATCTCTGGTTGCCATCCGCCGCTACCTCGGCCGAGGCGCCTCCGATGCACCAACGTTAGCGTGAGCACCGCACCTCCGGCCACAGTCAGCAGCAGGGCCCAGCCGGACAGTACGCGTAGGCTCCCAAGGAGAAGACCCGAAACCACGATGGCCGCCCAGCAGACGATGATGGTGTGGGCAACCTGTGCGAGCGGGGAGTCGCTGGAAAAGACCCAGCGAACCCAGCTCCAGGCAGTCCAGACCAGGAGCAGATTGACTCCCAACCAAACGGGAGCGATCAGTGCATCAGACATGGCTATCAAGAACATACCTTCTCAAGTCTTTCGCAGTCTTCCGGGGCTTGCTCTGGCCCCTTCACGGACCTTGCCGCGTCGCGGTATCGGCCCGCCGATGAAGGCGTGTTATCGGGAACGTTGGCCTCCTCTGAATTCCTCAGGCCCGTTCACGGGCCTTGCCGCGGAGCGGTGTAGACCCGCCGTTGACGGCGGGTTGTCGGCGACAGTGGCCTCCTCCGAACCACATTCATGGGGTTTCTCGCGGTTCGGCTTCAGCCTTGGGGCTCAAGCCGAACCGCGAGAAGCCTCGTGAACGAGGCTGGCCGTCCAGCCAGGCTCCCTCGACCCGGCGTCAACGCCGGGCCTCCACCGCTTTGCGGGAAGCCCCATGAATGGGGCTGAAGGCCACCCGATCCCGGTGAGGGGGCAAAATCCTCACCTTCCCTTTCGCTTGTAACTGCAACGCGAACCACGATACTCAAGCAAGCGAACCCTTCGGTGCAACCTCCGCTGCCTTGCCGCAGTGCCAGGTTCGGCGCCAACGCCAGAGCACCAGGCCGCCTGCCAGGAGAACAATTCCGCCGAGAGAGCCGAGGAGCCACCGTGTTCGCCAGCCCTCCCGCTCTTGCCGGAATTGGGTCTCGGTTCCCATCGTCCCTGAGTGGATGCGCAATTCGGTCCAGCGAACGTCCAATCCCGCAGGACTATTGCCGGTCTCGGCCAAGAGCCATACCCGGCGTAATTCCTCCGTCCCTAATTCGGCTTGCTCCAGCTGGCGAAATCCCTGACTATTCCCCCCCGCGATCAAGAATCGGAGGATCGAACCCGTTCGTTCCAGGCGCAAGCGCCCGGCCTTGCCCGCGGCCGACAGCACCTTCTCTTTGCCATGCCCATTCCCCTCCGCAGAGGCCGTTCCCCAATGCCAGGCATACACTTCCCCCTCTTCGGCGCGGACCACACGCCCGAGCTTGGCCACCGGACGCGGGGAGGCATCCGTGGCCAGCGCTAGGGAGACTCCCACTCCCGAACCCGAGGCGGGTTTCTCCGCCCGAAGGATCTCATAGCCGGCCGTGATCTCGAAATCTCCTCGGAGACGAAAGCGCGGCCAGACCCGGATCGAGTCCGTACGGGCGCGCTTGCCCGGGAGCGTGATGCGCAGCCCGCGCGGCTCTGGCCGCACTACCTGCGCCACGTCGGGTCCGTAGAGGTCCAGCGCAGGGGGTAAGGGCTTGCCGCCGCGAAAATCGTACGCGAACTCTCCCCCGTCCTGGCCGCAGCTCGCTGCCGCCAGGACGAGCAGCATGCCGCCCAGGTTCATGGCTAGGTCCCTTTCCGGCTCGCGCCTGGATATACAGGTCTGCGAAGTAGGCCGCCCGCTCGATAATCGCTGCGGTCATGGGGGCGACACCATCTTGCTGCCCGCTCATGCGATTTAGAGGTCCGGCACCACTTCGCCCCCGTCCGGGGTCAGCAACGCCGACATCGTTTGCCAGGATGTCTCATAACCAATCAGCCGTGCAGAACCGTCCACGAACAGAAACTGCGCGCCACCGGGATGCGCTGCGCCCCAGTTCTTCCTGAAGTTGTTGCCCACGGCGTCTGGCATGATCTCGATGCCGTTCCGGGCCGTACTTCCAGAGCCGCCGATGAAAAACGGTTCATCCCAGTACCACGTCGTCGGCGTCTGCACGCGCGGGTCGCTTGCCTTCTCCCCGGCGAGAATCGTGTGGGAAGTGCCATCAGTCACCGAGGCGAGACGCACATTGCGCGTGCGTTCCACGACTCGCCCCGGCGTGATCAGGGAATTTCCGGAGTAATCGCTCTTCCCCCAGCTCCAGCCGCCCCCCTGGTACGCGCCGTACTCATCCTGAGGCACAACCGAGTACGCCAAGGCCGGCCGGCGGCTCGGACAGACGTAGATCGTGACAGGCACGATCCAGCTGGGTGCTTCGAGCGTGGCGCGCTGCTCCAGCCAGGGCCCCTCAAACACAGCGCGATGTTCCAGAAACGGCAGAATGGCGTACAGCCAGGAGCCAGTCTGGTTCCGCGGAGACCTGCGCGGGTCGCCTACCCCCCAGTGGAAGGTCCTCTTGAGCGTGAAGTCCGTGGTCGAGACACGGATGCGCTCGCCGGTCGGCGAGGGAATGGTCTGCTTGCCGTCCCAGCCGCCATTACTGGGGAAGAGACCATAGACGTCATGGTGCTGCCGGACGGCCAAGCCAACCTGCTTCAGGTTATTGAGGCAGCTTAGCCGATTCGCTGATTCCCGAATTCCGTGCACTACAGGTAGGAGGAGCCCAAGCAGGCCCATAGTGATACCAATCACGATCAGCAATTCGATCAATGTCAAACCCGAAGAGCGCCCAAAGCCACATACCTGTCCGATTCTCTCCCGAGAGGAAGATGTCCTAGCGCCTAATGCACCGCTACTCATGGGCGTCTCCCACAATGCTGATACATTTGCCAATGGACTATATAAGGCCCAACAGCTATCACATGAATACCGAGCATAATTCGAAAATAACTTACATCTCTTCATTGCCTTACTTTTTCCAGCAATTCAACGGTGATTTCACCAATACTAAACGCATTATGGATGAATCTCTTGCGGCACACAAGCTTCCATCCTTCCGTGGGCACATCGACCTTCTGAGGTAGCCGTTCACGGCGATAGTTATGATTCTGACTATGTTCAAACCCCATAGTCCTTGCTGATGGTAGTAGGTAGTGCCGTTTGGCTCGTTCCTTCCTAGCATAAGGGAATCATGGCAGACGTCGTACCAACCCCTTGTGC
>JBGQLF010000062.1:0-14673 GCA_041499985.1 Gemmataceae bacterium | reverse complement strand
GAGCCAAATTCGTCCGCCCCCGGCAGGTCCTTAACCTCGTCAACCAGGGTCTTGGATTCCTTGGTGGGGTCCTTTGCATCCTTGAGAGTGGGAGCCAGATTCTCTGCATCAATATGGCCTTGGAGCGGGAAGAGTAGCACCTGGCTGCCGTCGCTCTGAGAAATCTCGAGCTTCTTGCTGTCCTTGGCCGTCCCCCCGACTTCGTTGGCGCGAACGATTTGCCCCGCCAGGACCAGCGCCTCGTTGTGCGAATCCTTCAGCGGTGCCCGCACACGCTTGAAGAGTTCGTCAAAATTGAGCGTGCCGACATAGGTCCACAGGATCAGCAGGCCCAGGATGAAGCCGGCGTCGCCGATCCGGTTGGTGATAAACGCCTTGTTGGCCGCGTTCGAGGCGCTGGACCGCTCGTGGTAAAAGCCGATCAGCAAGTAGGAGCAGATGCCGACCAGCTCCCAGCTCAAGAACACCTGGAAGAGGTTATCAGCCAGTACCAGGTTGAGCATCGAGAAGCAGAAGAGCGACAGGAACAGGAAGAAGCGGCCAAACCGTCCCCGGCGGTGCAGATGACCAAGCTCAGTGTGGACTTGGTGGTCCTCGACGATCGGCTGAAGCTCGTCGCCCATGTAGCCGATGGAGAAAATGTGAATTAGCGTGGCGATGAACGTCACCATGAGGAACATGATCGCCGTCAGGCCATCGATGTGGTAGCCGAGCGACAGGGTGGTTGCTGGCCGGGAGCCGAATTGCAGGTGAATCCACGGGGCGCTATCGCTCCAGCGGTCCTCGGCGTGGTCCGTTGTGTGCTCCGCATGCGCTTCCTTGGCGCGGTCAGGCTCGGCCACAGGTCCCTTGGCTTGCTGTCCGGCCGGTGCCTTCTCGGCGGGCGGGCCATGTTCGTGGGCGTGATCCCGGACAAAGAGTACGAAGCCGATGAGGCTGAACAGAAAGGCCCCCCCGATCGCGCCCGTGGCAATATAGGCGCCGGTCCGGCTTGGAGTGTCACCGCCCAGCAGTTGAAAGAGGGAGCCACCCAGCCCGGTGTCGCGCAGCGGCCGGGCCGCGGCCCGGACGGCGCCGGCGAGCAGCAGCAACACGAACGAGGCCAACGGCAACAGCGTGGCCACGACATACAGCAGTCCCGGATGCGCGCCGAAGTCGAGAGCCATGACTATCCTTTCAGTTCCTCGGCGGTATCAACGTCCACGGTCAGGTGGTTGTTGTAGAAGTTCAGCACGATCGCCAGCGCTATAGCGGCCTCGGCGGCAGCCAACACAATGACAAAGAGGGCAAAGATCTGGCCTTCCATCTCGAACGCCGGATTGAAGCGCCCGAAAGCCACGAAGTTGATGTTGGCCCCATTGAGGACCAGCTCGACCCCGATGAGCACGCCGATGGCGTTGCGTTTCGTCGCCATGCACAGGGCGCCGCAAACAAATAGCAGGGCGCCGAGCAAGAGATAATGATTCAGACCGATCATGAGAGGGCTCCTCGCCGGCGCTTGGCCCGGGCCAGGTAAGCGGCCCCGATCAACACAACCAGCAAATGCACCGAGACGATTTCGAAGGGCAGCAAGTAGCCCACGCGGAAGCGGTGGCGATACCGAGGATCTACATTCTCTGGCAGGCCCGGCAAGTCGACGACCGGCGTGACGAAGGGGATTCCCAGAAGCGCTTCGCCGATGACGGTGCTGCTCGGCGAGAGCGCGGGATCACTGGGCGGCGGCGGTGCTGGCGTGGTCCAGGGCCAGGTCGCCAACACCGTGCTGACGGCAAGCACGCCGTAGAGCAGCAAGCCGGCCACGGCGGAAATGGCCCATTCGGCAGTCCCCGTCTTCATGGTGATGAACGGCCCCTGCGCCGTGAGCATGACGCCGAAGACCACCAGCACCAGGATGCCACCCACATAAACGATGAGCTGCGTGGCCGCCACGAAATCGGCGCCGAGCAGGAAGAAAATGCCCGCTGTACCAGCGAGCGTGAATAACAGCCAGGCCGCGGCCCGCACGATGTTCTGCGTCACCACCACGGCAATGGCACACAGGCCGGTTAACGTGGCCAGGATCCAGAATAGGGAAGTTGCAAAGTCCATGCGTTTCTCTCGTTCCCACCCTTACACGCCGAGAGCCCTTCACCAGATTCCCAGCCTGCCCGCTCCTGCACCTAAGAGGAGGCAGGTTTGGAGACATGCTTCAACAAGGCTCGTTCTCGGGTGGCACGCCCTGAGTCTTCGAAGGGCGTGTCTGCCGCGTCAACCACGCCCTTCGAAGACTCAGGGCGTGCCACCCAATGTTGAGAGCAGCCAGGTTTGGAAGCCTGCCCCACGTACTCATCACGATTTCGGGACGGTTTCGTACGTTGCAGTCGCGCGCGCGCTCCAGGCTCCCGGCATCATGGTAGTCGGCGACGTACCCCCGCGCAGCGCTAGCTGAACGACCAGCAACACGAACAGTAGCGTACAGCCCCCCGCCAGCAGGTATTTCACATAGTCCAGCATCGGCCAATCGATCACCGCCAACTGCCAGACCGCGACGCCGACCAGCAGCACGCAGGTCATGGGCAGCAGGTACTTGATACAGGTCATCATCACCTGGTCAATGCGTAGCCGTGGCAGCGTCCAGCGGACCCACATCATGACAAAGACCAGGATCCAGCTCTTGACGACGAAGACGAGCACATTGATCACCTGGCCGGGGATGCCAAGCATCTGGCTCAGCTCGCCGGGCACAACACCCAGGTGCCAACCACCCAGGAACAGCAGCACGGCGATGCCGCTGATGGCGAACATGCTGCCGTATTCAGCCATGAAGAAGATCAGCCAGCGGAAGCCGCTGTACTCGGTATGAAACCCGGCGACCAGCTCGCTCTCGGCTTCGGCCAGGTCAAACGGCGCCCGTTTGCAACTCGCGGTGCCGCAGGTGAAGAAGGTCCAGAAGGCGCAGAAAGTAAACGGATCGTGGAAGATGTACCAGTTCCAGAACACGCCGACCTGCTGCTCGCCGATGGTGTTGAGGTTCATGGAGCCGGCCACAATGACGGGCACCAGCACGCTGATGGCCCGCGGTACTTCATAGCTGACCACCTGAGCTGCCTCGCGCATGCCGCCGAACAGCGCCCACTTGCTGCCGGAGCCATAGGCACCCAGGATGATGCCGAACACTTCCGACGACATGACCGCGAGCATGTAGAAGATCGCGATGTTCATGTTCTGGGCCACCACGCCGTAGCCGAACGGCAGGGCCAGGAAGGCGAGGAACGACCCGGCCAGGGCGATGTAGGGGCCGATGCGAAACAGCATCGGGTCGGCGTCGGTGGGAATGATGTCCTCCTTGACGAGCAGTTTCAAACCGTCGGAGAGCGTCTGGAGCCAGCCGAATTTGCCGCCGACGCGCGTCGGGCCGAGCCGGTCCTGAATGCGCGCCGAGACCTTGCGCTCCATCCAGACGAAGAAAATGGCCGAGAGCAGCATGAACGTGATCAAGACCAGGGCCGCGATGACCGCGATTATGACCGCGACAATGGCTTCCGCGACAGGTTGGCTCACGAACGAGGACAGGAAATCCACCACGGTTGCAAGTCCTTAACCGCGAGGTCAATAGCCCTGTGCAGTTGACTCAATGGGCGTTACTCTATGCGAGCGACGCGAGGTTGGCAAGCATCCCCCGTTCGGCTCAGGATAAGAATATGGCGATGTATGGTTCGATAGCCCGCGGCCCGCGGCCCTGGCTTCGGCGCGACCAGCTTCCCTGGAACCGGCGCTTGCCGTTGGTGTACCGCCTTCTCCCCAACCGCGGCAGCGAACCGGCCGTGCAGGGCGAGCTGGCGCGCGATTCGGCGCTCGCCCTGCTCGAAGCGGCACTCCTGGCCGCGGACGAACCGTTGACACCGCGCCGGTTGGCTACCGTGGCCGGTTTGGCCGATGTGAGCGAGGCCCGCCGACTGGTGCGCAAGCTCCAGGCCCTGTATGACAAGTACGGCAGCGCCTTTCAGGTCGAGGAACTCGCTGGCGGCTTTCAATTGTTGACCCGGCCGGAGTATCACCCTTGGCTGGTGCGCCTGCGTCGGACCGGCAACGAGTTGCGTCTCTCCGGCGCCGCTCGCGAGACGTTGGCCATCGTCGCCTATCGCCAACCAATCATGCGAGCCGACATCGAAGCGATTCGCGGCGTCCAGTGTGGGGAGGTGTTGCGCCAGCTCATGGAGAAGGGACTCGTCCGCATCGCCGGCCGGCACGAATCGCTGGGCCGGCCGGTCTTGTATGGCACTACCAAGAAGTTCTTGCAGCTGTTTGGCTTGAAAAGCCTGCGCGAGCTGCCCCTGGTCGAGGAATTGCGACCGCCGGAGCAACGGCAGGAAGAAAGTGATGGTTAGCGGTGTGATAATCCCAGATCGGAGCCGAGTTCACTCGACCCGCTTGCGCGAGTGGTTCAGGGGCGGGGAGCGACTTGCCACAGCAGGTCAAACCGCCAGCCGTGTTGGCGGAGGAAATCCTCGGTCAGTCTAACCGTCCGCTTAGCTAGCGACTTGACTTCCCAGCCATCCGGGAACCTGTCGAGCTTGAACCCCCGGCTGGTGGTAAGCGCGATCCCGTGGAACGGCTTGTGGATCGGCCGAACGACGAGGCGCGGGCTCGTGCTGATCCCGGTAACTGCTTCCACCTCCCCACTGAGCAGCAGGCACTGGCCCAGGACTGGGACAAGCATCAAGCTTGGGAGCTGCGACCCGCGGAAGAACCGAGCCACCAGCTCAAAGTGCCGGGAGCGCGCCATGCCGACTTCCCACTTGTTCGACAAGTGTCGCTCCTGAAAGCGATGCGGATAGACCAGTGCGAGGGCGGCGAGTAGCTCGTCCGCCTTGAGCTGTTCGAGATGTGCCGCGTCGGTCTGGTCCAGTTGACCGGCCCGCAAGCGCCGGAGCAACTCAACCGTTTGGGTAGCAAGCATGGCAAGGCCCTAGGTCGAACCTTCAATCGCGTGTGATCTTGGCAAGCTGCGCCTTGAGTTTCTGCTGAGTCCGTCCGCGGCCCTTGGCCAGCTCCTGGGCTTCTCCCAGGGTCAGGTGAGGATCGGGAAACGGCAAACGGGCGACGGCCGCAGCGGCAGCTTCCTCAAGGACATAGTTGCCTTCCACCAGCCAAACGGCGACACCGGCGGCGCGCACTAGCTCGAGATCGCGATAAAAGCTGCGGATATCCAGGCGCAGTCGGCGCATCAAGCGCTCGCGCGGCTGCGGACCGGTGCCCAGCAGACGCACCAGACGACACAGACGCGCAGCTCGCTCGGCAGTGACCGCCTTCGACGCGGGGCGCGGACGGGAGCTGGGTGCTCGCTTGGCCATACGGTCCTCGGTGCTGCCGGCGACGCCAGGAAGGGCAAGGTAACAACAAGAGGCCTCGGGGCGGAGCGGCACGGGCGAACCACAGCTCCGCCGGATCACAGGGACAATAGATTCTGACGCCGTCAGGGACGAGAGCAGAACACGCCCGGCGTGATGGGGAAAGCCGGCGCTTGCCAAAAACCTCCGATTCCTAGATGATCCTAGGCGGAGCCAACGGCGAATGCAAGGTTCTCCACTCCCTGGTCCATCCTCGCGAATACCTCTGCGCAGAGGGAGACAGCGAGGTCGACGCGGTTACTGTTAGGAGGACGCCTTGAACACCCGACGCGAATTTCTTCAAGAGCTGGCTGTGCTGATGGGTTCTCCCGTGTTCGACGCGGAGGAACAGGCCGAGGCAGCCCCCGAATTGCCTCAACCGAAGACCGATTCCGATGTCGGCACTCTCTATCCCTTCATCCAGAGCCAGGCGGTCCGAGCCGATTTTCCGCTTTCGTTTTTGCAAGAGCGCTTCAAGGACGTCAGCGCCTGGAAGCGCGAGGCTCGCGGCAAGCTGCTGGAACTGCTGCACTACGCTCCGCCGCCGTGTGCCCCACGGGCCGAGGTTGTGGAGAAGGTGGACTACCCCGACTATGTCCGCGAAAAGGTGTACTTCAACACCACACCGGATATCCGCGTGCCGGCCTACGTCCTGATCCCGAAGAAAGCAGACAAGCCGCTGCCCGCCCTCGTTGCCTTGCACGATCACGGCGGCTTTTACTTGTGGGGCAAGGAAAAACTGGTCGAGCACGCCGACGAACATTCGGTGCTGACCGCGTTCAAGAAACGCTACTACGCCGGCAACAGCATCGCCAGTACCCTGGCTCGGCAGGGCTATGTCGTGATCGTTACCGACATGTTTTACTGGGGTGAACGCCGCCTGATTCTGGATAACGACCCCGATGATTGGCGCCACCGCCCCAAGGAAATCTCGGCAGAGCGGATCGCCGCCTTCAATCAGCGAGCCTCGCAGAATGAACAGTTGGTGGGGCGCACCATCTTCGCGGCCGGCTTCACCTGGCCGGGCGTCATGTTCTGGGACGACCGGCGCACCATCGACTATCTTCTCACGCGGCCGGAGGTGGACCCCAAGCGCATCGGCTGCGTCGGCTTGTCGGTTGGCGGGCTGCGGTCCTGCCATCTGGCGGCGCTGGATGACCGCATCAAAGCGGCGGTCGTTGTCGGCTGGATGGCCTCGTTCCCCGCCCAGCTGAAGCGCCATATCCGCAACACCATCGGCCATACGAAGATTGTGCCCGGCCTGTATCGGTACCTCGATTATCCCGATGTGGCGACGTTGGCCATGCCGGCAGCCCTGCTCGTCATCAACGGGAGCAAGGACCAGCTCTTTGATCTCGATGGCGTTCACGCCTGTTTCACGAAGCTGGCGGCCTGCTATCAAAAGGCGGGCATTCCCGAGCGTTTGCGTGCCCGGCTGTACGAAACGCCGCACGAATTCAACGGGGAAATGCAAGCCGAGGCGTGGGAGTGGCTGAAGAAATGGGTGTGAGCCGAGCCGCGGAGTTGCCGATGCCTGAACTCGATTACCTCGTCATCGCGCCGCATCCCGACGACGCCGAACTGGGCGCCGGCGGGGCCATCCTGTTGCTCAAGGCCCAGGGCGCCAAGGTTGGTGTCCTGGACTTGACCAATGGCGAGCCGACGCCTCATGGCAGCCCGGAAATCCGCCGGCGCGAGACCGAAGCGGCCACGGCCATTCTCGGTCTCGATTGGCGTGGGAACCTCGGCTTGCCCAACCGAGCGCTGGTCGCCGATCTGGAGTCCCGTCACCGTCTGGCGGGGATGCTGCGGCAACTGCGGCCCCGCTACCTGTTGGCTCCGTACTGGGAGGATGCCCATCCCGATCACGTGGCCGGGAGCGCCCTCGTGGATGCCGCCCGTTTCTGGGCCAAGCTGACCAAAAGCGATCTGCCGGGCGAGCCGCATTTCCCGCAGCGGATCCTTTATTACTTCAGCGTGCACCTGCGCTTGCACCCCCGGCCCTCCTTTGTGCTGGACATCACGCCCTATGTCGATGCCAAGATGCGGGCGCTGGCGTGTTACCGATCCCAGTTTATCGAGGGACGCCCGACGACACCGCCGACCCTGCTGGATGACCTGCGCGACCGGGCCCGTTATTGGGGCTGGGCCATCGGCACCGGATATGGCGAACCGTTCGTGTGCCGCGAGTAAATCGGCCTGCGCAGCTTGCGCGATTTGGCGTAGGGACGGCAGAGCTGGCAAGAGGAATCGAAAAAGACGGCAAGGTCCAGCTGGAAGGGACCGATTCCTCGTGGCTTGGCCAGATCGTTTTTTGCCTTTTTCCCCGGACCGGTCGATATGGAAGGAGGAGGCGATGCCATGAGCGTCTAGACCACGGAACGAAGGGGGCCACCGGTGCGACGTGAGTTCAATGTCCTGGCGTTGATCAAGGGCAATGAGCGCTACGTGTACGTCTACGACGACAGCAGCCGGCAATCGCTGATCGATGCCTTTCGCGATCATGCCGCCGACCCGCGCTTCAGCTTTAACTGGTTCGACGCTGCCGTGTTGACCGACAAGGCCCGGGAACAAGCCCGCGAGAATACCCAGACACCCCCGACGGCCCAGCCCCGCATTTAACGATGAACGATGACTGAGGAACGATGAATAAGAACACGGGAACCGGATTCGTCCTTCATCCTTCATCCTTCATCCTTCATCGCTCATCGTTCTTGAGGACGAGCATGCAAGAAGCCCTGGCCGAGTTCCTGCGCCATCTAGCCCTGGAAAAAAACGCGTCGGCGTACACGGTCAAGTCGTACCGCGAAGACCTGACGCAGGCTCTGGAGTTTTTCCGGCAGCGCCTGGCCGGCCAAGACCTGAGCCCGGCAAAGGTGACCACACGCCTGCTGCGGGCTTATCTCGCCTGGCTGCATGAGCGCGGCTATGCCAAGACCACAGTCGCCCGGCGGATCGCGGCCGTGCGTTCCTGGTGTCGCTTTCTGTGCCGGCAGGGCAGTCTGGCGACCAATCCGGCGACGGGACTGCGCGGTCCCCGCCAGGACAAAAAGCTGCCGCACTTCCTGAGCGAGGCCGACTTGACCCGTTTGCTGGAGACGCCTCCAACCGACGCGCCGATGGGCCTGCGCGATCGGTCCATCCTGGAGACGCTTTATTCGGCTGGCCTCCGCGTCGGCGAGCTGGCGGGACTCAATGTCGTCGATGTGGATCTGGATAGTGGCCTGGCCACTGCCCGGGGAAAGGGCAAACGCGAACGCTTGGCCTTGCTTGGTCCGCAAGCACTGGCGGCGCTCAAGCGCTGGCTCGCGGTGCGCGAGGAGTTGACGCCAGCGGCCCGTTCCCAGACGGCGGTCTACCTGAACAAGCACGGGACCCGCTTGACGACCCGGAGTGTCGGCCGGCTCCTGGAAAAATACCTGACCCTGGCCGGGCTGGACAAGCGCACCAGTCCGCACACGCTTCGCCACAGTTTCGCCACCCATTTGCTCGACCGCGGCGCGGACATCCGCTCCGTGCAAGAGCTGCTGGGACATCGGAGCCTGGGCACGACACAGATTTATACCCATGTGACTACGCAGCGCTTGCAGGAAAGCTACCACAAGGCGCACCCCCGGGCTGAACGATGAATGAGGAATCATGAAAACAAGGCACACGTTCATGGCTACAACCTGTCGGATCCTCAAGAGACTCGTTACCTCTCATTCATCCTTCCTCCTTCAACAATCCGCGTTGTGGGTGATCATGCTGGCCGTCTTGAACGGAGCGGCCCGGGCTCAGGAAGTGCGCTGGCGCTACGATTACAACCAGGCGCGGCGCGAAGCCCTGGAGAAGAGCCGGCCTCTGCTTCTGGATTTCGGTACCGAGAACTGTTTCTGGTGCAAGAAGCTCGACGCCACTACGTTTCGCGATCCGGCCGTGGTTCAGGTGCTCAATGAGCAATTCATCCCGCTCAAGGTGGATGCCAATCGGGATGCCCCGCTCACGGATCTCCTCCGCATCCAAAGCTTTCCGACTCTTGTCCTGGCCGCCTCCGATGGCAAAATCCTCACGAGCATCGAAGGCTATGTCGAGGTGGCTCGACTGCACGAGCAGCTCCAACGCATCCTGGCAAGCGTCGGCAATCCCGAATGGATGACCCGGGACTACGAGGCCGCGGTCAAAGCCATCGCTGCCGCCGACTATTCCCAGGCCATCGTCCTGCTCAAGGGCATCCTCGAAGACGGCAAGGATCGTCCGGTGCAGGTCAAGGCCGGCCAGTTGGTGCAGGATCTCGAGCAGCAAGCGGCGACCCGGTTGGCCCGAGTCAAGCAGTTGCAGGAGAAAGGAGAAGCGGCCGAGGCGATGCCGCTCCTGTCCGAACTGGCGCGCCTTTTCCCTGGCACGCGTGCCGCGCTGGAAGGCGGCCGCCTGTTAGCCAACCTGGAAGCCAAACCCGAGGTCCGGGCCCAGTTGCGCAGCCGCAAAGCCGCGGACATGTTGGCCCAGGCGCGCGCCGATTACCGGAGCCAGCAATACCTTTGTTGTCTGGACCGCTGTGAGCAACTGGCCTCTGGCTACGCGGACCTGCCCGAAGGCGCCGAAGCGATTCAACTTGCTGCCGAGATCAAGAGCAATCCCGAATGGATGCACCTGGCGTGCGAAAACCTGGCGGATCGCCTGAGCGGTCTCTACCTGGCACTGGCTGAGACCTGGCTCAAGAGAGGACAGCCGCAGCACGCGGTGCCGTATCTCGAGCGTGTCGTGCAGAGCTTTCCCGGCACGCGGCAGGCCGAGACGGCTCAGCTCCGCTTGGCCCAGGTGCAAGGGCGGACGGCGTGGCAGACGGAGTCGCGAAAGCCGTGATCTCTTTTGGTGGCACGAACAGACGCCGGCCCCGGTAAGAGTGCCGCCCCAGGCCTGTTGCTGACCACGAACCGCCGGTTGGTCCCAAGGTCGTTGGCCTCTGCCTTGACGACCACATACCGGGCACAAAGCCACGTCCCCGCCTGATACCAGACAACGGCTCGAGAACACTTGGCGTGTCGAAGAAGTCGAGGCCTTGTGGCCACGCGGCTGGTATACTCATCGTTGTCTCGTGCGACGCGAAGTCGCTACAGTATGAGTGATCGCAACTCGGTGTTTCGATCCGGGCTAGCGAAGCCATTGAAGGGGATGAATGGGGCGCCTACGTCACGCTCGACACGTTCAGCACCAACGGAACGCGGGATCGCCTACAGGACGCGAGTCCCACGGCGACGGAGTCTCCGTAGTAGTCCGCGGACGGGAGAGCCGTCCACATGGCGAAGGGAGACAGGTGGTCAGACGACCCCAACGTCTAGGTACGCGAGATGCGAAACGCCGAAACGGTTTTGGGAGTCAGACAGAGACCACTGGAGAGCCGCGGTGAGATCGAAAGACTCATGCCCGGTTCGGAGGGGGGCGGTTGGAAAAGGGCTGCTACACGGCAGTACCTCGCTGGCCGCCTACCCTACTGCACGTCCGGTTCGATGAGCGGGAGGTGCAAACGGGGCAGGGCACGGCTCGGGAGGCACCGGCAGACGAAAGGGCCGGCAACCGATAGGCTCTGCCTAAACTACCGCGTCACCTCCCGACTCTACTTTTGGTCTCAACCCGGTACGACCGGGAGCTCCGGCCCTGGTCGAAGCGGAGAGGCCGCCACTGCCTGGAGCCGGGGGATCAGCATCATGGCGGCGATGAAGAAGCCCAGCGCCTCGGCCGTGAGCAGGATGCCCTGGAGATTGGGCCAGATCGCTGCGATCAGGGTGACCGCCAAGATCGCTGCCGCTGGTAAGACGACGCCGACCAGCGCCAGCCTGGCTCCCATGAGGGTTACCGCCCGTACTCCGAGGATCACCAGGGCAATCCCAGCCGAGGTCAGCACTGCTGCCCCCAAGGAGATGTACTCCTGGGCGAAGTACATCAACGGGTAGGCCCCGCCAAAGGTGCCCACCGTCAGCAGCAGCATCCACCGATCGAACTGGGTCACCGCAGCAGCGCGGGCGAACAGCCCGACCAGCAGGCCGAACACCACCACGCTGAGCGGCCCCAGCCATGTGAGTTCGCCGAGCCGGTCGATCGGTGCGATGCCCAGCACGTCCAGTCGGACGGGCTGGCCAAATAGCAGCCGCTTGTAGTCCCACGTGTAGGTGGTCGTGCCGGCGGAGCGGGCCAGGCTAGTCGGCTGGAGGGACAACTCCAGCAGCCGTACGTCGGACCCGTTGGCGGCCAGGGCGATCCGGAAGTCGTCCAGGATCCCTCCCGGCGGGACCGAGAGCTCGTACAAGCCCTTGCCGACGGCGGTATACGTGACTTCCAACGGAGTCGGGTCGGCGGCCAGGGGACCCCGCCACACGAGCTTCCCGTTCCGCAGGGCCACCAGTTCGCTGGACTGGCCAGCGGCCCGGATCGACAAGTCGGCCAGAGAGATGATTTGCGGCGGCAAAGGGAGTTCGAGTTCACAGTCGCCGGCATCGTCCTGCGGGCGCACCGCCTGGATCTGGCCGGTGAATCGGGCCTCGTAGATCGACTCGGGCGCGGCGGTACCGACGCAGAGCCGGGGACTGAGCACCACGTCGGCGGTGAAGGTCTTGACCCGTGCCAGAGGTTTCGGCGGGACCGGTGGCTGGCCAGTCGCAGCGGTCGGATTGGCCCCCGGTAAGCTGGCAGGAACCATCGGCGACCCGGACCGGTCCTGCACGTCGCTGGCCAACTTGGCGGCGATGGCCGACTTCCGCACCCGCTGCACCGCCGGAAGCAGGATAGCGATCAGTACCGCCAGGACGAGAACGACGATCAGCAGCTCGAGCAAGGTGAACGCCCGGCGGATGGGGTGGGCCATGGGAGAGTCCTTCATGGATCCTTCACGAACGGTCGAATCCAAGCGACGCTTGGCATTCCCCTCACTTCGGGCCGACTGGTCTTGGCCAGTGCGGCACCAAGTAGATCAGGTCCCGCTCACCGGAGGTGCCGCCATCATCGCGCAAGTCCGGACCCACGCTCCACAGAATGCCCTGGCCGGCGGGCACGACGCGGAACGCCTCATTCGGCTGGCCCATGTTCCCGCCCGCCGGACCGGCCATCCCGCCAGCGGGAACACCCCCTTGGTCCAGGGGAGGCAACTGCTCCCCGCGCGAAACACGGTAGCGGAAGGGCATGCCGCTGTACGGATCGACGGGCAACTCGGCCAAGTAGCGCGGAACCAGAACCTGGAGCGTTGGGGCGGGTTGGCTTTCCTGAATCTGGTACAGAGCCAGGGCCAAACACAACCGCGTCGCCCGCAACCGGCAAACCGACTCCAGATCCGTCTCGCGCGTTGTTTGCCAACCCTGGAGGAACGCGCCGAGCCAAGACTCGCGCAGGAGTGCGGCATTCGGATTGGCAGGGCTGGCGTCTGGCGGCAGGGCGCCGACTGTCTCACCATGGGGGGCTTCCGTCAGCCGCAGCCGCCCCGCGAAAAAGAGATTGAGCAGGCGGGTTTGCCGTGCCTTTTCCCAGGGAACCTGTGCCCCCAGCGCCACGAGATCGGCTTCAAGACTCCCCAGGGCCGAAGACGAAGCCGGCAGCAGGTTCCACAGCCAGTAGGACGGGTAGTCGAGGCGATGGCGCAGGCCGAGATAATGGGTCTTGACACTATCCGTCGGCCGTGGGACTAAGACTTCATGCTGGGTGAGTTCCGCCAGCGCCCGCCGCAACAACTCGGGGCGCGGACCGAGCCGGCGGAGCCAAAGATCGAGGCCAGTCAACGCGGTGGCTTCATCGCTGCGCCCGACCTGGCAGTAGACCAGCGGCGCGTGATTGCGGAGATTGCGCGACAGGGCCAGGGTGATGGCCAGGTGCTCCAGCGCCGCCGCAGGATCGCCGCGCGCCTGGAGCTGCAAGGCCCGCGCGGTCGACAGCCAGGCAAACTTACAGATATCGTTATAGTTGGGAAACAGGGTCGCCGGCGTAAACGATTGCGGATCCTCGACCAGGCCCATGGGCAGGGCCGCCGACTCGCGTAGATGCTTCAGCCAATCCCCTTCGCACATGCGATCGAGCCAGTGTCCCAGCTCGCGGTCTTCCTCTTGCCAACCCCTTTCGAAGAGATGCAAGATAAGCAGATCGTAATAGGTGCGCGAAGCCGGTTCCTCCGCACCGCCGCCAGCCGGGACCGCGGCCCCGGCGCCGGCCACATTTGCCGGCGCCCCTGGCACATTCGCAGGCTCCACGACTTGAGGGGGGCGTGTCGGCGGCCCGAGTATCGCATTCACACTCTTCTCGTGCTCGGCCAACTCGCGCGCGGCCAAATTGATGAGGCGGCCAGCCTCGTTTTTGTCAGCCGTCGGCAGGCTCGCCACATAGGCCTGTACCGCGAACGGTTCACCGGCGTCGGGAATCTCATCGACGCGGTAGCTGAGATTGGCTGCCGTCCAGGCGGCGATCAGGAGGCCACAACCCCCCAGTCCGACGACCACCCGGCCCTTCTGGAGCCGTTCACTCGCCCAGGCCCAGATGACCAGCCGGCTGGCTACCAGGAGCGTGGCAGGAATGGCCAGGATTTGCCAACTGCGTACCCCGCCCCAGAGCACCGAGGGCAACCAAACGCCGACGACAAGAGGAGCCACCAGAACGGCCAGCACCAGCGCCACCGCGCTCTTGCGACAGAGCAGGCCAAAGAGCTGGCCGACGCCAAAACCAACCACCAGCCACAGGGGTAGAAACAGGCCATAGCCGACGAAGTCCGCCAGTCGGCTCTGTCCCAGGAGCCGGTGCAGGAAGCTCTCTTCCGGGTTGCCTCCTCGGAGACGCCGTTCCAAGTCGAGCAGTTGCAGGAAAAGGGCGCCACCGAACAGTGCTAGCAGGGCGATGGCCAATGCCAGGGCGAACCAGATCAGGGTTTTCATCAGCCAGAACTGGCCCAGCGGCAGTCGTTGGTCACCCAGAAAGCGATAGGCCTTTCCCGTCTGGTCACCGGCAAAGGAGGCCACTCCACAGATAATGCCGATGCCCAGGGTGAGCACCGGCCAAAGAACCAGGCCATAGATGGGGAGCGTCAGGCCCAGCAGAAGGCCCGCCAAACCGAGGAGGATGGCCAGCCCGCGTCCCTGGCGAAAACTGAGCCAAAGCGTACGGCGCCAGCTCTCGGCCCAGGGAACGAACGAGATGCCCTGGCCTACGGCATGCCACCGTGCCAGGGTCCGTAGCAAATCGACCCGGCCAAAATGCCACGCGGAGAGAGCCAGGGCGATGGCCGCCAGGCTCAACCGCACCGTCAGGAGCTGGCCGGTCGGCGGCCATGCCACGGCTCCCCCGATGATCCAAG
>JBGQLF010000061.1:0-14780 GCA_041499985.1 Gemmataceae bacterium | reverse complement strand
GTTAGAGGGGAGTATGTTTTGGTTAGTGTGGTTCAGGATGCCGCTGTTTCCGGACTTTCACGGGAACGGTTGCCTTGGCGCAGTACCGGACGGCCGTGTAGCGCTTGCCACGATAAGTCAAAGCTTGGTGTGCCATGTTAGGCCACCTTCTTCTTGGCGGGCATGCGGGCGCGGAATTCGCCATTTGTTATTTCTTGCTCCAATGCCTTCGCGGCATTAATGATCTTCTCATCCGTTCCCGCATCGCAGACAGACAGCACAAAGTCAAGAATGCTTTGCATCTTTTGGAAGATGCCTGCTTTATCAGATGGCAGTTCGAACACATTCACGGGCGCCGCTTTGACCGGTGCGGCTTTCGGCGCCTTGTCCGTCCTGTCGCCCCCCTGCGCACTCTTCAGCGCCTCAGGTTTCGCCTTGCACATGAGATCCGCAAGGACGTTCAGCCCCGTGGCTTTTTCGCACACGGCGCGTACCGCTGCAATGCCCTTGCCCTTGACGGCGGGCTTGTTTTTCGTCCCAGCGGCGCCATAGGCAACTTTGATGGCATTGTTGACAATCTTTCGCGCATAAGACGCGGCCGCCTTGCGCGATTCTCCACACATGCTATCTAGTGTCCCGCCTTTGCCGAGGTACAACAGCATCACCTGCGCATCATTCAGGGGCGACGTGTTCATGATGACTTTCAGTGTTGTGAGCATGCTGGTATTGGCCGATGCGACACCGTCGCAAGCGTCTACATATGCTTGCGTAGCTTTGATGAGGCTGTCGGGAACCGTAACAGGCGCGGCAACTGGGGCAACCAGGGTCGAGAGTTTGAGAGCTTTCTTCGCAGCGGTTTTCATGATCGTGTCCTTTGTATGAATCGGCGGGAGTGCCGATAACTGAATAGTACTCTAGTACTCTAGTACCGTCAAGCGTAGGTTTTGGTATGCATACCAAAATGCGAGGAGGGGAGGATTGCCGGGGACGACATAGGGCAGAGGGGGAGGGGGCAAAGGCATACCCCGACATACTGTATTTATACCCCGCGGAGAAAATTCCACCGCTCCCCCATAAAACGACTATGCAACTATCATACGCACTCTACGCCTGCCAACGCTCCAAAACGTCAAATCCCCTGCCAAAAACACTAACCCTAAAAATTTTTCACCAAAATTCTCCAAAAATGTCCTACCCTACCTGCTACACCACAAGGAGCCCGCCATGCCATCCAAGTCGCTCGTCAAGCGTCTCACCCAGCAAGTAGGGTCAAAGCCCATGGCCATCGCCCTGTTAAAGAAGCGGGGCGACCTCACCGCCGACAACAAACTCACCCCTCATGGCAAAGCCAGGCAAGCACTGGGCGCCGCCGGCAGGGCCAAGGATCGCGCAGCCAAAGCATCAGGCCATCCCGCCACGGACTACAAGTACAACAGTAAAACGAACAGAGCCCGGCTGAAATAAACTTCACACCTGAAAATTTCACCTAAAAATACTTGACACCTCAATATAACTAATCTATAACGTCCCCCATCACTGCGCACGGCAGGGGGAAGGGGACACCGTGGAAGAGGAAATAGCAAAGCCGGAACGCTTTTGGGAGGCGTTCGACGCAAAAATCTGCTTCGATGTAGCGCTGGGTGTCTTTGACATTCCTGAGCTTTTAGAGCGCCACAACCTTACCGCCCCGGAACTGCAGCATATGTTTGCGCTCCCGGCCTTCAAAGCGCAGGTCACTGCCTACAAGCGGTACATCCGCGACGAAGGGCTGTCTTTCAAGGAGAAAGCCAAGATCATGGCTGAAGAACTCCTTGGAACGACCTACGACCTGATCCACCATGTGCATACGCCAGCAGCTGAAAAAGTCAAACTTATCGCCCTTATAAACAAGCTCGCAGGCAACGAGCCTACCCCTTCCCAGCAGGACGCCACAGGCAATTTCCTCCCCGCCGTAGAGGCTCGGCTGAAGGCGATCCCTGATGAAGAGCTGGAGATACAAGTCATTCGCATTGTGCAGAAGCGGAAAGAACGCGAGCGGACTGTCGATGGCGAAGTGCTTCTTCCGGTGACGCTGCAGTGACGACACCTCTCAAAGTCGTCCAGTTCCCGGACCGAGACCTTCAGGATGTCCCCAAGACCCTGCGCATCCTCGCTGATCGGATAGAGCAAGGCACGTACGACGCCGCGCGCAACCTGGCGTGGGTGATCGACTGTGGCAACGGGCGGGTGGAAGCGGGGTTGATAGGCGCTGCGGCAGAACCTGGCGCGGAAGCCCACCTGCTATTTGCCCTCGCGCAGCGGAAGCTAGAGGAGTTGTGAGCGCGCTCCCCATCGTCGGAGAATCCCTGGACGACCTGGTCTTGCAGGAGTATCTGCGCCGCAAGCAGACCAAGAAGACGGCGGATTCCTTCTTGGATTATGTCCAGGCCATGTGGCCGTGGTTCCAGATAGAAGAGGTGCATTGCCTGATTGCCGAGAAGTTCGAGACCATGCGCCGCGGGGAGATCTCCCGCCTGATGCTGAATCTCCCCCCGCGTGCGGGAAAGTCGCTGCTGACCTCCGTGCTGCTCCCCACTTGGTGGATGGGGCATATGCCGCGGGACCAGGTGATCCAGATCAGCCACAACAAGGACACCGCCTCGGATTTTGGCCGCGGTGCGCGGAATCTGCTGGAGCAGGACGCCTACCGGGAGCTGTTCAAGACCGAGCTGGCCAAGGACTCCCGCGCTACGGCGAGCTGGGCGACAACGGCCGGCGGGATTTACCGCGCAGCCGGGGTGGGGTCAGGCATCGCGGGCAAGGGCTTCAACCTCGGCGTCATTGACGATCCGGTCAATGAGCAGGATCAGTACAGTGACGTAACCCACCAGGATGTGTGGAAATGGTATCCGGACGGCTTCTACACCCGGCGCCAGCCTGACAGAAACGCCATTGTGCTGTGTATGACCCGCTGGCGTAATGATGACCTGGCGGGGCAGCTCTTGGCGCTGGAGATGCTCGACCCCGACGCTGACAAATGGGACATCTTGAAAGTGCCGGCGCTACTGGACGAGGAGACGGCTGCCAAGATCTCCGCAGTCTCCGCTAACCCAAAGTACCGCAAATACCTCGCCACCGAGGAGTTCCCCGACCCGATCGCATTCAAGGTGGGAGACAGTTTCGAGCCGCGGCGTATGCCAAAAGAGTTTGTGCTGAAGTCGAAGAAGAACATGACCAAGAAGTCATGGGCCGCGCTGTATCAGCAGTCGCCCTACGACGAAGACGGTGGCATCTTCGAGAAGAAGCACTGGCGAAAGTGGCGCAAGGACAAGCCCCCTGCCTGCGATTATGTGATCCAGGTGTATGACACGGCGTTCGAGGAGGGTGAGGAGAACGACTATTCAGCGCGCACCACGTGGGGCATTTTCCGCCGTGAAGAGGATCGCCAGTACTGCGTCATCCTGCTGGAGCGGTGGAAAGATCGCGTCGGCTTCCCGGCGTTGCGCACCGAGGCACTGCGCTCCTACAAGGAGTATCAGCCGGACCGGGTACTGATCGAGAAGAAGGCCAGCGGGCACAGCCTGATCCAGGAGCTGCGCAGGGCCGGGGTGCCGATCAAGGAGATGAAGCCCAACGGCAAGTCAAAAACGGCGCGTGGGCAAGCCGTGGCCGTCGTTCTGGAGAACGGGCATGTCTATTACATGGACCGCAAGTGGGCGGAGGACGTGATCCACGACTGCATGCTGTTCCCCAACGGAGGCTGCAAGGACATCGTCGATACCGTGATTTACGCGTGGTTGTACCTGCGCCGATCCTACCACCTGTACCTGGAGGGTGAGGAAGACGAGGACGCCGTTTCGCCCGTGCAGCAAGCGAAACGGTATGAGCGCAAGACTTACTACGAGGCAAGGACGGCGACGCGATGAGCGCAACGCTGGCACTGGAGAAGTATTTTCACGTCGTCCCCGTCGGCGACCTGAAAGCGCACCTGTGTATTGGCCTGCACTGCTGGTGCAGCCCCGACCAGGAAGAGAACGTCGTCATCCACCATGCCGCGGACGGCCGTGAGGCCTACGAGACTGGGCAACGACAACTGAATTGAGGAACTGAAAATGGCTAAAAGAAAACCGCTGGCAGCATCCCTGGCCGAGTCCGGCCCCACTTATGTCTCCAGTGCGCCGAGCGTCGAGTCGGCCCTGGTTGATCTGACGGACGAGGCCCCGGTCAGCGAGGACGGCGTTGTCGTCGATCTGCAGACGGGCGAGATCACGAGCGAGGCAGACGAGAATACGCCGGGCGAAGAGGCCAAGGACACCGAGTTCTACAAAAACCTGGCCGAGGACATCGACGAGGACGAGCTGAACGCGATCGGCGCCGAGCTGGTGGAGCTGGTCGAGCAGGACGCCAAGGACCATGCAAAGTGGTACGCCACGATCGCCCGCGGCTTCAAAAAACTGGGCATTTACAGTGACGAGCCGGACACCGCAGGAGAGTTGACCGACGCCACCAAGGTGTTCCACCCCTTGATCCTGGAGGCGGCGACGCAGTTCCAGGCCCGCGCCATGGCCGAGCTGTTGCCCCCCGGTGGCCCGGTGAAAGTGACCATCATCGGCAAGCAGACTGACGAGAAGCTGGCGCAGCAGCTGCGCGTCGAGCAGCACATGAACTACCAGCTCACGGTCGAGGATCGCGGCTATTATGACGACAAGGATTCGATGTTCTACCGGCTCGGTTTCACCGGCTCCGAGTTTGACAAGCAGTGGTTCGACCCGGTCAAGGGCAAGAACCGCTCGCGCTGGGTCAAGTGCGAGAATTTCCTCGTCCCGGTCTCGGCCACTTCCCTGGAAGATGCGCCACGCTATGCGGAGAAACTGAGCTGGACCCGGAACCAGTTCAAGAAGCTGGTACGGGCAGGGTTCTATCGCGACCTCGACCTGCCAGTGACGACGGCCGGCGGCGAGCCCGACGAGAACCCGATCACGGCCGAGGTGCGCCACCTGCAGGGCGAGGACGACGTGCGCGTTGTCAGCGAGAAAGAGAACTACGCGTTCTATGAGGTCTATGTCGACTATGAAGTGCCCGGTGACGAAGACCCGGACGGCATCGCGCTGCCCTATGTCATCACGGTCGACGCCGACACGCACAAGGTGGCGAGCATCTACCGCAACTGGAAAGAGGACGACGAGGCCAAAGAGAAGCGGGTGTGGCACACGCACAAGAAGTTCCTGCCGGGGCTCGGCTTCTACGGCTGGGGTCTGTTCCACTGTATCGGGGGGCTGGGCGAGACCGCAACCGAGATCGTGAATCTGCTGCTCGATGCTGGCGCCTTTTCCTCCTTGCAGGGCGGCTTCAAGAGCAAGGACATCAAAATGAAGGGTGATGTCACCCTGACGCCAGGGGAATGGCAAGACACTGAGATGACGGCGGAGGAGCTGCAGAAAGGCTTCTACACCCCGCCGTTCCGTGAGCCGTCGCCAACACTCAACGTGTTGCTCGGGGCCGTGACCCAGATGGGGCAGCGCTTCGCCTCGACGACCGACACGATGGTGGGGGACTCGGCGCCGACCGGGCCGGTAGGCACCACGGTAGCCTTGATCGAGCAGGGCTCCAAGGTGTACACCGGCATCCACAAGCGCTTGCACAAAGCCATGGGCGACGAGTTCATCCACCTGGCCGACCTCAACGGCGAGCATCTGCCGGAGAGCTACCCCTACCAGACCGAGGACGACGAGCAGTATGTGTTGAAGACGGACTACGATGGGCGGGTTGACATCATCCCGGTCTCCGACCCCAACATCTTTTCCTCGGCGCAACGGCTGGCCACGGCGCAGGCCCTGCTGCAAATGGGTGGCCAGCCGGGCTCGACCCTGGACCGCTACGAGATCGACCGCGCCATGCTGCTGGCGCTGCGGGTGCCGAACCTCGACCGCTTGCAGCCGGTGCCGGCGGACGCGCCGATGACGGACCCCCTGACCGAGGGCGTTTTATGCTTGTCCGGGCGGCCGGTGAAAGCCTTCGAGCAGCAGAACCATGGCGCCCACATCGCCGTGCATCAGATGCAGATCGCCCAGTTCGAGCAGATGGCCCCGGACGCAATGCAGTCGATGCAGGCCCACTTGCAGGAGCACCTCGCCATGGCGATGTACCTGGAGTACAGCCAGCGCATGGGCGCGCCGCTGCCGTCGCTGAACTGGGGGGTGGGCGAGACCGAGCAGCTGGCCAATGAAGAGGTGCCGCCGCCGGTGCAGGACCAGATTGCCTTGCGCGCGGCGCAGATCGCCCAGCAGTTCCTGCAGCAGCTGATGGCGCAGAAAGCGCAACAGCAAGCGCCGGGCGGGGGCGGGGAAGACCCGCAGGCGAAGGCGGCAGCGGCGGCGCAAGACCTGCAGCACAAGGACGCCAAATTCCAGCAGGAAATGCAGCACAAGGACGCGGCGTTCAAAGCTGATCTGGAGAGAAAGAGCGTGCAGACTCAGGCCGACATCGCGCGTGACGACTTCATCGGCGACACCGAGCTGAAAATCGACCCCGAGCTGCTGGCCCAGGCCAAGGAGTACGTGCTGCAGACCGGCATCCAGGTGCCGCCGAAGAAGCTGGCCGCGGCCAGTCAAGTGCTGGGCAAACCATTTGCGGATGTGATCAAGGCGCTGTCGATCATGATGCTGCAAGGGCAAGGGGCCGGGCCTTCCCCGGATGCGATGCAGACCACAGGGCAAAGGGGGTACAGATGATGTTCAGAGGCGTCGGCGCGATCGGGATCGTGCTGCCTGACATGGATGACCAGACCAAGGAGCTGCTGTGTGCCTTCATTGCCGCGCTGGACCACAACGCCGAGCCCCCCGGCGAGGTACGGGCCTCGTTCGAGAAGTGCCTGCCAGACATCGACGGCAAACCGCAGACGATTTTGAAAGCACGGTGGAGGACGAAGCCGTGCTGATTACCGACTTCATCCGCCGCCTCAAGCAGGCGCGCGACCGAAAAATGCTGGAGAACAACGCCGTGCTGGGGCGGGGCGGCGCGGCCAGTTTTGACGATTACAAGCGGATCGTCGGCAAGAACCAGGGACTGCAGGAACTGGATTTACTGATTAACGAAGTTCACCACAAGGAGCAGGAAGATGAATGACGGATTTGACACCAGTGGCTGGGACAATGACGATGACGATCTGGGGCCGGAGTTTTTCCAGGACTTGCCGCGCCCTTTGTTCTGGCGCGTCATCGTGATGCCGGTACGGCCGAAAAAGGTCAGTGCCGGGGGGATTCACATCCCGCTCACGGCGCAAGAGGCACAGGGAGTTGTTGGCTATGTCGGGCGCGTCGTGGCGCTGGGGCCGATCGCTGGGACGGCCAACCGGTTGGGCGGTAGCGAGGTGCAGAACCGCAAGGCCGAGGGCTTTCCGCGCGTCGGCGAGTATGTCTGCCACGGCCGCTACACCGGCCAGCCGATGATCTACAAGGGGGTGAAACTGATTCTGTGCAATGACGACGAGCTGCTCGGCGTTGCCCCCGACCCGAGCGCCCTGCGCGTTCACATTTAAGGAGAACTACATGGCTGTGGCCACCGCAGTACCGGCAGACAACGAGGATGACGACACTATCGCGGCGAATGCCGCGCTGGAGGGCGACATCGAAGTCGTAGTGGATGAAACGACTGAGGAAGAAACGACTGAGGAAGAAACGACCGCGGAAGAAACGACTGAGGAAGAGACGACCACGGAAGAAACGCCCGAGGAAGAAACGACCGAGGAGGAGCCACACAGTGCGGGGGACGAGCTCGACGACCCTGACGACGCGGAATTCACTTCCTTCCCGGCCAAGGTGCAGAAACGCATCATGCGCGAACGGCGCCTGGCGCGGCGCGAACGGGCCGAGAAGGACAAGCTCGCCCACGAGCGCACCCAGATCATCCCCGCCGTGCAGAAGCTGGTGGCCGAGAAGGCTGCCGTGGAGGACGAAGCCTTCGGCCTGCGCGAAGCCTACGTTAAGCTGCTGGACGACTCGCTCGGGCGCGAGATCGAGGCCACGCTGCGTGAGCTGACCGCGGCCAAGGCCGACGGCAAGGACGACGACGAGATCAAGGCCATGTCCCGCCTGCAGGAGCTGAACGCGCGCCGGGTGCAGGCGCAAGACCTGGTGCAGCAGCTGGAACGGGCCAAGGCCGGCCGGCCTTCGGCCGAAGACCGCAAGAAGCAGGCCGAAACTGCAGCGGCTGCCGCGGCCGCGACGCGGACGGCGCCGGTGAATCCGCTGACGCAGCGCTGGCTGGGGCGCAACAAAGCCTGGTTCAGCAAACCCCAGTTCGCGGCGGAGAGTGCCGCGGCGCGGGCGCTGGATACCCAGCTGGCACAGGAAGGCTATGACCCGGCGACGGCGGAGTTTTTCACCGAGTGGGATCGGCGCATCGACCGCAAGTTTCCCACCCTGCGCAAGAAAGGCAAGCCGGTGGACAAGCCTGCGGTGAAAAAGACCCCGGTCGCGGCCCCGTCGCAAGTAGCGGGGGGCGGCTCCGCTGCCCCGTCGAACCGGCGCCAGATGCGACTGGGGCCTGGGGACATAGAAATGATAAAGGGGATGAAGCTGGACCCGACTGACCCTGCGGTTCTGCAGGAGTTCGCTCGAGTGAAAATGCGCCGCCTTATTGAAGAAGGGAAAATGAAATGAGTGCCAACGAACCGAAAACCATCCGCGCCGCACGCCAGCGCGAACCCGCCCACGGCCGCTCGCGGCTGCAGGATTCCTGGACCGCGGACAACGCCCACGAGCTGGAGGCGACACCGTGGATCAAGGGGGTGAAACTGCCCAACATTCCAGCGCGGGTGGGTTACCGCCAGAAGTGGATTCGCGTCGCCCTGTTCAAGGAAGACGACAGCCGCAACGTCGAGAGCAAGTACCGCATGGGCTACCGGCCACGGCACCCCGATACGGTGCCAGTCGGCATGTACGTCCCCCTGGTCGGCGGCGGCGAGTGGGCCGGGTGTATCGGCGTCGAAGGTTCGGTCCTGATGGAGATCCCGGAGTCGCGCGCGCAGCAGATCGAGCAGGGCAACCGCCGCGTCTCCGATCAGAATACCCAGGGCATTGCGGATGTGCTGAATCAGTCGGCGACGGACCCGCGCATGCCGGTGGAGCAGGAACGTACTAGTCGCAGTCGGGCGGTACGGGTAGCACCCGAGGAGTAATTCGTTAACTTTTTAGGAGAAGCAAAATGGCATTTACGAAAACGCTAGGACGTACCGTTTCACGCACGCCCGTGAAAAAGGCGTCTCCACCCGTGGCACTGACGAAGAAAGCGGTGGTCCCCGCGGCACTGGCGAAGAAAGCGGTGGTCCCCGCTGTGGCGCAAACGCGTGACCAGTGGGCGGCGGGCATCAACGCCAAGCGTGACAAGGCATTTGCCGCCAAGGGGATGAAAGACCCCAAGCGGGCGAAGTAAAGTCTCCTCCGACTGCCCGTCCTCCCTTCGGGCAGTCTTTTCCCCGGCCAGGTGCCGGGGATTTTTTTGTCTGCAAACTAAACTATTTTCTTCAAAACTATTGACACCTAAACAATAAGCCCGTATAACCCCTTCCAACACGGGGGAACTCCCTGGAGTCCACAACGCGTTCATGAGCTGCCGCTCAACAGTTGTGTGATCAAACGGCGAAAAGCGCTGAGGCGAAAGTCTCGGATTTTTACGTCCTTCCAAGGAGAAAGCTATGGCAAACGCCAACACCCCCAACGGCTTCACGCCGCTGCGCCATCTGTCGGGTGGGGTCATCCGCAGTAACGCTTACAACATCGCCACTTCTGGCACCACCGGCTTCAACGACACGATTCGCCAAGGCGATCTGGTCGTCATGAACACCGACGGCACCGTGGAACTGGCCACCGCCGGCTCCGTCATCACCGGCATTTTCGACGGCGTGCAGTATTTCGCCACCGACGGTTCCTGTGTGTTCGACAACCAATGGACCGCCAGTACCGCGGTCCTCGCGGGCTCGACCATCACCGCCTACGTCTACGACGACCCGAACCTGACCTATGCCTGCCAGGCGAGCACCGCGGCCCTGACCGATCTGGGCAACAGCTTCGACATCGCCGCCGGCACCGGCAGCTCGACCACCAAGCGCTCCGGCGCTTACCTCGACGCCGGCACGGGCAACACCACCAGCGCCGGGCTGCGGCTGCTGCGCCTGATCCCGATGCCCAACAACGAATACGGCGCTTACGCGAAAGTGGAAGTCACGCCGGTTGAGCATTCCTACAAACTCGCGGCTGGCATCTAAGGAGAATCATCATGGCGATCAATCGCGCATCGGAAAAGAAACAACTCCAGGACGGCCTCAACACGGTCTTTGGCCTGGCCTACAAACAGTACCCCCTGCTCTTTCTCGACTTCTGCAACACCGAGACCGAGTCGCGCAAGGCCTACATCGAAGCGGTGCTGATGTCCGGCTTCGGCGGCGCCGCGGTGAAGGAAGAAGGCGCTGGTGTGACCTACGATACGGCGTCGGAAGGCTATGTCGCCCGTGCCGTGTTCGAGACCGTGGCCTTGGCCTTCGCCATCACGGAAGAGGCACAGGAAGACAACCTCTACATGGATCTGGGCAAGACCCTGGCCAAAGAGCTGGCCAAGTCGCACGCCTACACCAAGAATGTGAAGGGCGCCAACCTGCTCAACTACGGCTTCACCACCACCGGTCCGGCGGGCACGTCGAGCGCGGGCGGTGACGGCGTCGCCCTGCTGGCCAGCAACCACCCGCTCAAGTCCGGCGGCACGGCCAGCAACATTCTCAGCACCGCGGCGGATCTGACCGAGACCTCACTGGAAGACCTGGTGATTCTGGTCGGCGGCATGACCAACGACCGCGGCTTGCCGGCGATGCTGACGCAGAAGAAGCTGATCGTCCCCAACGAGCTGCAGTTCGTGGCCAAGAAGATTCAGCAGACCCAGCTCCAGGTGGACACCGCCAACAACACCAAGAACATCGTCGGCGGCATGCTGCCCGGCGGCGTCTCGGTGAATCGGTTCCTGACCGATACCGATGCCTTCTTCCTCACCACCGACTGCGACGAGGGGCTCACTTACACCGAGCGCATGAAGTTGTCGCAGAAGATGGAGGGCGAGTTCGAGTCCGGCAACCTGCGCTACAAGAGCCGCGAGCGCTATGTGTTCTGGTTCAAGGATTGGCGCACCGTGATCGGGACTCCTGGAGCTTGAGAGATAAAAGTACTCCAAGCGTAGACGTTTGTCATAAACAGTACCCCGGCAGGAATGCCGGGGGTTTCCTGCCGGAATGCAGGAGGGATTTTAAGGAGGCATCATGAGCAAACCGACCCGCTACCCCAACGGCATCGCCGACGTAGCCCCCAGCAGCTGGAACGCCAACATCGCGCAGCTCGACCCGACGCGCTACATCAACTTCTTCGAGGATTTCACCAGCAGCAACAGTTTCCCGGTCGCCGCCTCCGGCCTGGCCGCGGCCTCCAACGAGACCTGGACCGTGACGGTGACGGAAGCCGGCGCGGGTGACGCCGCAGCGGCCTATCTGACCGGCACCGGCGCCGGCGGCGGGGTACTGAGCCTGACCACGGACGCGGCCGACAACGACTTGATCTTTGCCCAGCGCAAGGGCGAGTCCTATCTGCTCGCCGCGGGCAAGCCCTGCGCCTTCAAGATCAAGTTTGCCCTGACGGATGCCTCTGCCAACGCGGATTCGATCGCGCAAGTGGAGTGGTACGCCGGGCTGATGATCACCGATACCGACCCCTTGAGTTCGACGGCGGGAGACGGTGTCACCGACGGCATTTTTTTCATGTCCGAGGACGGCACCCAGGACATCAAGTTCCATGTGCAGAAGAACACCTCCACGGGGCAGCTGTCCACGACCCTGAGTTCGACCCTGACCGTGGCGACGATGACCTCGTTCGCGTTCAACTTCGACGGCTCGCGCTATATCAGCATCTTCAAGGACGACGTGTATGTGACGGCGATCGACCTGACTGCCACGCTGACGACCTATCTGCCGGACGCGCCGCTGACGGTGAGTTTCGGCGTCAAGAACGGCGAAGCCGTGGCCAAGGTCATGACCATCGACTACCTCTACGCGACGATGGAACGCTGATCCTCCACCCGCCCCGGCGTGCGCTGCGCCGGGGCTTCATCCCGAAAGCGAGGGCAGCATGCGACCGAAGAAAATCAGCTACACCCCGGCCGACGACGACACCGACGGCTTTGCCAACGACCAGACCGGTGCCACCTGCATTTTGGCGGCGACTTCCGCGGGCGACGGTATGGCCCATCTGGTCATCATTACGAATAATTCAGCGGTTGACCATTCCGACAACGGCGAGACATTCACCCTAACCGGCACCGATGCCGACGGCTACGCTCAGACCGAGATTATTACCGGGCCGGGGGCATCGGTGACGACCACCAGCACCAAGTATTTCAAGACCCTGACTTCGGTAGTGCCATCGATCACCTGGGACACGGACACCTACGACGTGGGCTGGACCGATGACATCCTCAGCCCGACCTACCCGCTCAACACCTACCAGCGCAATTTCTCGGTCGGGCTCGGGGTGGATATTGCCGGCACTATTGACTTCACCCTGCAATACACCCTGCAGCGCATGCAGAGCGCGGCGCCGGCCACCTTCAGCTGGTGGCCCCTGGCGGCGCTGACGGCCAAGACCGCGGACACCACGGCGAACCTGACCGTGCCGTCCACCGGCGTGCGGCTGCTGATCAACTCACTGACTGCGGGAGCCACCATCGCGTTGCTCGTCACTCAAAGCGACTAGGGCCGCGCCATGGCTACCAGCGGTACTTACTCGACGACGTTTGAGATTGCCGACCTGGTCGAGGACGCCTTCGAGCGTTGCGGCATTGATCCAGCCTTACTGACGGGGCGACATGCGCGCAGCGCGCGGCGTTCGCTCGACTTGATGTTTGCCGAGTGGGGCAATAAGGGCATCCGCCTCTGGTGTGTCGATGAACAAACGCAGGGGGTAACAGCAAACGACCCGACCTACACGGTCGCGTCGGGCACCCTGGCCATTCTCGACATGTACGTGCGCCGTTCCGGTTTGGATACTGAAGTGTACCCGATGGCGCGCGACGAGTACGCCTTCATCCCGGACAAGACCGTGACCGGGCTGCCCTCGCGCTACTGGCTCGACCGTGCCACCGGCATCTACACCCTGTGGCAGACCCCCGAGAATAGTACCGATGTGATTCACTACTATCGGGTGCGGCGTATCCAGGATGTGGGCGGCCAGGCCTATAACGCCGACGTGCCCTATCTATGGACCGAAGCGCTGGTGGCGGGGCTGGCACCGAAGCTGGCCGAGAAGTACGCGCCGGAAAAAGAGGCCGGGCTGCTGGTGAAGGGGATGCAGGCCTTCTCCCTGGCGCGCGGCGAAGACCGCGAGCGCACCCCGACGCGCCTGCGCATGAGATTGCGAGGCTGACCATGGCCAAAGGAAAACACGCCTGGGGACGCTGTCAGAGAAGCGGCGATCGGATCCCCTACCGGCGTCTGGTCAGTGACGGCGAGACGCCGGGCCTGCTCGTCTCTCCTGAATGGCGAGACATCAAGCATCCGCAAGAGTCGCCGGTGCGTGCCACGGACGATACACACCTGGATCACCCCTCGCCGGATCTTGACGTGGAGGCTTCGCCTGCGGGACAGGCAGACAAGCTGGTTGACGCCTTGTTCCCCGGTGAAAACGTCTTTGGGGGTGGCACATGAACTTCACTTACACCACCCTCAAGGCGGCCCTGGTCGCCATGGTCGAGGATACTGGCACGGAGTACGCCGCGTATCTGGATACCCTTATCCCGCTCGCCGAAGACAAGGTGCTGCGCGATCTCGACCTGACCCTGTTTGATACCGTGGCGACAGGGAACTTCACCTCGGGCAACCCGCTGCTGGCCAAGCCGACCGGCTTTCTGGCGCTGCGCTCGCTGCACTACGTCAATGCCAGCACCAACATGGTGGAGCTGCTGCCGCGCTCCTGGAGCTTCCTCAAGGACTACTGGCCCAACAATGCCACGACCACCGCGACGCCCAAGTACTTTGCCGAGTTTCTTAACGCGGGAACGCCGGCCTGGCATATCGCCGGCACCCCGGCCAGCGCGCTGGCCTATAGCGTCGAGTATGTGAAACGGCCGGAGGGGCTCGATGCCGACACGGCGACCACCTGGCTCAGCACCAACGTCGGCGATCTTCTCCTGTATGCCGCACTGATGTGCAGCGAGGAGTACTTGAAAGCCGATGCCCGCATTGCGACGTGGCAGAACGACTACGTCACCCGGCTGGGCGGCGCCCGCCTCGAACTCAAAGACAGCCTGCGCACGCGCTATTCACAAGGATAAACAGACATGCCCTCTACATATTCGACAGGATTACGCTTGGAGCTGATGGCGACAGGCGAGCAGAGCGGGGTGTGGGGCACGAAAGCCAACACGGTTTTTTCCCTGCTCGACGACGCCATCGCGGGCATGACCACGGTCTCCACCACGGGCGGCACCTACACCCTGTCGACGGCCAACTCCAGCGCCGACGAGTCGCGCCGCGCCATTCTCAAAATTACCGGGGTGCTGGTGTCGGCTTCCACCATCGTGGTGCCGGGCCTGACCAAGAAATACACGGTGTGGAACGCCACCACCGGGGCGTATACGTGCACGGTGAAGACTTCGGCGGGAACGGGCACGATTGTGCCCCAGGGCAGCAAGATGGGGGTGTTCTGCGATGGCACCAATGTCGAGCCGGACACGACCGCTGTCAATAAAATTACCTTTACGGCGCCGGCCACAAGTGCGACGCTGACCCTGGC
>JBGQLF010000060.1:0-14871 GCA_041499985.1 Gemmataceae bacterium | reverse complement strand
CACGGTGAAGGTGTGGGATGCGCAGACCGGCCAGGAACTCCTCACCCTCCAGGGGCACAACAACGGACTCTCCAGCATAGCCTTCAGTCCGGACGGGCACCACCTAGCCAGCGGCGGGGCGGGCGGCACGGTGAAGATCTGGGACGCCACGCCGCTGCCGGAGAAGCCGTGACCGCAAGGGGACCGACGCGGCGAACCAATGCGCATGCCGGCGGCGCGAGCGGCCCACGCTCTTCGCCGCCGCCTTGTTCTCGGGCACCGTCTCCGTGGGGCGATGGTTCACGGTCCGGTGGTGGACACTTTGGATGCCACGGCTTGTCAAGAGCACTGGCCCCACTGGGAGCCGATGTCGGCTATCAGGGCGCCGAACAATGGCCCGCGAGGACACCGCTGGCTCGGCTCAGGAAGAGCTCCACGTCATTGTCGTCGAACAGGTTCAGCCCCAACACGACGCTGCGTTCCAGAGAGGAAGCCTGGGCTCGAAGGGGAAACTTGGCCAATAGCTGCAACGGCCCACTTCGGACACCGCTGGTCAAGTGGACCCAACGGATCGTCGTGGTCCCCAGCTCACAAGGAATTCCTTGCCAGACCAGGGCCGGCGGCCCCGTCCCGGCCGTCGGTGTGAGACGGGTCGCGAGCCGGTGCCACGACAACTGTCGGGCGAGCGTGTAGGGCACGACGCTCAAGGGCGCCGCTGTGTCTACGAAGGCGTCACAAACAATGGGCAGACCGAGGAACTCGGACAGCAGGTAGCCGCGCCGCACTGAGAGGAACTGGCCGTGCTCGGTCTGATAGGTACGGACGCGGAATTGGAGGGGGAAATCAGGCATCGGGGAAAGCTACGGTTGAATCGGGTGTGTGCTGGAGCCACTCGGCGCCCTCGTCGGGGAGGCAAAGGACCAGGCGATGCGCCTGACCGGGCACGAGGCGGGCTGCCTGTTCGACGACCGCTTGCGCGTCCGGGCCGTGGGCCAGGATGTGCCGCTCGTAAGCGACGACCCATTGCCCTTGGTAGTGCTGTTGTACCTGCGGGTCATGCAAGGCCCATTCCGCGTCGCGGTAGCGCTCCAGGTCCACGGGAGATACCGGCTCAGAACGGGTCGTTGGCTCGAACATGGTGCTCTCCCGCATGGGGCGATGGCCGCGCTTCTCGTCTGCGGACCGGCGGAGTTCTCCGCGGTTTGTTCCGGCCCGGGCATTGTACCGCGAAGTAGTAGAGTGCGTCGAGTCTGCGCTGACGTTTCGCCGGGACAGACGAACCGGAATGACCGCATGACCCTCGCCCACCCCATTGATCAGGCGCCGGTATTGGTGCACAGCGGTCAGGGCACGACCGGCCAATCGACGACTAGGTTGTCCGGCAACGGGTGCTCGATCCCGAAGACGTGGAACTCGCCCCGCTTCAGGCCTCGCTGGAAGCAGGCCTGGTACAGCTCGGTCGAAGACCGAGCGATCCCCAATTGTTGGTCGCCGTGGTAGGCCACCCACTGGCCGTAATGCTCTTTGGCGAGCTGCGGCCAGTCGCGCTGGAACGCAACCCAGGCCTGTTCGCCGAGCGCGAGCCGACGGCGGCGTTCGGTTTCTTGGGAAGCCACGGTGCCCACGTCGCAGCGACCGTCCTCCGGCGGGGTCGCCGAGCACTGGTCGTCGGTCAGGTTGGCTGTCATAATTCCTCCGGCAAGGACCTGCCCTGATTGCATCATAAGGAGCCAGCTAAGGCAAGAGCGCGCTCGCCATCTCGGGAGTGACACTTGGGATGGTACGGTGACGATCTGGAACGCCGCTGCCGGAGAAGCCTTGACCGGCAGGGGACCGACGCGGCGAACCAATGCGCATGCCGGCGGCGCGAGCGGCCCACGCCCTCCGCCGCCGCCTTGTTTTCGGGCACCGTCTCCGCGGGGCGATGGTTCACGGTCCGGGAGTGGACACTTCGGATGCCACGGCGGTGTCCGCTCAGGGGCCCGGATGGACGAATCACCGCTTACTCACCCCAGCCGCCTCATCTGGATTTGCCGTCAGCGGGTAGATATAGGCTGCTTCGACGGCCAGATCCCCGAGTCGACCCTCCCGGAACCACCTCGGCCTTCGGACCGGGAGGCGGTCCCGGTAGGCCACGATGTCTTTGGCAATCGGATCGTCCGGCCGGATCACTTTCTTATCCACCTCGATCCAGATGCCTTCCTGCTGCATCGCGCGGATCACCGTATTCACACGGCGATAGGCGGACTTCTTCGACCCGTCCGCACTCACGAGGGGGGTTACAAGGTAAAGATACCAGTCCCCGCTTTCGCTTTCGTTGACCCAGCAGGCGGCGGTCACGGCAACGCCTTCTCGGGTGAGCCGGTCAAGGAGGAGCTGCCCGTCTTGAATCTGCATCTCTACCAGCGGAATTTTCGCCATGAGAGCACCCCATGTTTCTTTTCAGTAATGGCCTCGTAGAGGTCTTCGGCCTCACCCTTCGTCCTGCGCGCGTAGCGGCTCGACTCGTCCCATTCCTGGACGGTATCCCAGTGATCCGCCAGCTCAGGATCAGCCTGCAAGGCGGCGTGGAAGTCGTCTTTGAGCCCGGCAAGGCCGAGGAGCTGTGGCAGATGGTGCGTCCAGCACTTGTCGGCAAAGTTCCTGTCGGGAAACTCCTCCGACTTCATCAGCTTGGCAATGCAGGCCTTCAACGCACCTTCCACCGCGTACCCGGCCAGGTAGTAGGCACCTGCCCACCTCCTGGCCGCAAGCAGGGCCTTGGCGTCGGCAATCCGGTCGTTGGCAAGCCTCTGGAAATCGGCCCGATTCACTGCGCCCCCTCCGTCCCCCCCTCCGTCTTTGTTTCAGTATATCACAGGGGCTAGGCACGACGCTTCCTCCGTTGGTTGGGCGTGGATACGCGCTGGGTTGGTTTCTCTTCTCTCTCGGGTTCGATGCCGTCCATCAAGCTACAAGCAGACTCTCGTGCCGCAAGCCCCTCAAGGGATGCCACACCCAAGCGATTTTCTCAGACGCTCCCCAATTCCAGCACCAAGATGCAAAAAAGTTGGACGCGGCTGTCACATTCTGCTTCAAACGGTGGGTGATCCTAGGGAGGCGCTTATGCCTGAGGTGGAACCCGACTCGCAAGAAACGTGTAAGCTCCTGGAGCGGATCGGCCGCGGCGATCGCAGGGCCCTGGAGCGACTGCTCGCTCGCTACCGGCCCCGGTTGCTCACCTTCGTCGCGATGCGTCTGGACCCGCGCCTGCGGGCCCGGGTCGATCCGTCCGACGTGGTGCAGGAAGCGCAGCTGGAAGTGGTACGGCGGATCGACGACTTCCTCAGACGCCAGCCCATGCCCTTTCACCTGTGGGTGCGCAAGACCGCCTACGAGCGGCTGCTCAATCTCCGGCGCGAGCACCGCCGCCGGGCCCGCCGCTCGGTCGACCGGGAGATTCCCTGGCGGGAGCGCTCGTCGTTGCTCCTGGCCCGCCCCTTGCTAGCCGGTGGGCCGTCGCCCAGCCAGCAGCTCGCGGCCCGGGAGTTCGCCGACCGCGTCGCCGGGGCCGTGGCCGAACTCGCCGAAGACGGCCGCGAGATCCTGTTGATGCGCCACGCGGAGGATCTCCCCTACGAGGAGATCGCCTGCTTGCTGGAGATCGAAGCCGCCACGGCCAGCGGTAGCCGCGCGGACGCGCATTGCTGCCGGAAAAGGCAATCCAGTCGAAGGTCCAATCGTGTACGCGGACAGCTCGGCGGTCGAGGGACGTGCGCGATTATTGATGAACGAATCTCGCACGTCCCCAGTTAGCGACCGACATCGAGCAGTAACAGTTTATTTGCCGCCTGAGCAGCATTCTCCCACGGGTAAATCGTCTCGCCGAGAAGAACCTGCGCCGGTACGTCCAGAGCTTGGCAATCGCGGCGTCGCGCGATGACCCAGCGCACTTGCTGGTCCCGAATTCCCTCGGCCAGCCGGTGCGTCGTGTCATACTCCACAAGGGCATTCGGCTGTCCCAGGTAGAAGACGATTTCGCGGGTGCGAAACAGCGCCAGCTGGCTCGTCTCCGTTCCCAGGTGCTGCTTGACCATTTCCGCAAACGGTTTCTGGGTTCGGTACGCTTCCAACTCAGGAAGTGCGACCAGAAACAGGTATCCCATGAACAGGTAAGCGACCAGGCTCAGCCCGCAAGCAATCCGCTGTGGGCAGAGGCGCTGCCAGGCAATCCCGAGGCCTCCCACACAGCAGACCCACACCAGGACGAACACCCACGGATGCGGCAGGCCGGGTAGTCGGCTCCAAGGGGCCGGCAGGATCCACGACGCGGGCACGAGCGCCAGACCACTGAGGCAAACCACGAGTGCCAGCACGCCGTATCCGGCGAGGAGAAGACGGTACGCCATTGGTTGCAATGCGGTCCCCGCACTCATGAGGAGACGCGCAACCAGCAGCGCTCCCGCCGGCAGAATCGGCAGCAGATAATAACTGCGACGCGAAGCGGATAGCGTGAAGAACAGGAAGATGGTCCAGAAAAACACCAGGGCAAAGCGGTCTCCTCGCCGCGCGCTTCCACCCGTACGGCAACCCTGATGCGCCTGGACCAACGCGGCCGGCAGCAGCAGCGACCAGGGAGCCAGTAGCAGAAAGAGGATGTAGACGTAAAGGTAGATCGGTCCCCGATGATTGACCGGGTCATAAAACCGGCGGACGTTCTCCCGATACACCATGCCCAGTCCTTCCGTCGACCCCGTGGCCAGGAAGGAGAGGAGGAAGGGACTCAAGTAGACCAGCATCCCCAGCGGGACCGCAAGCAAGGCCTTGCGATTGAACAACCAGCGATTGCGCTGGACGAGCGTCGCGATCCACCCGCGCAGCGAGAGCGGACGGGGCGAAGGGACGACATCGGTCCAGGATGCGTAAACGCCGAGGACCAAGAGCGGCAGAACGAAGCCGAGTAGTCCCTTGGTGAGCGAAGTCAACGCCATGAACAGCCACAGCAACAGGGTCCACCAACCCTGAGGATGACGTTCGTTGCGCAGGAACAGCCACAGGGCCGCCAGGACGCCCGTCACCGTTTCGACATCGGTGGAAGCGTGGCGTGCAAAGAAGACGAAGCTAAAACTGGTCGCCAGGATGATGCCGGCCAGGAGCGCGGTACGAGCGTCATAGAGCCGGCGCGCCACCAGCATGATCAGGGCAACGCCCAACAGGCCACTGAGAGCACAAGGAAGACGAGCCGCCGTTTCGGGAGCGGCACCCGTGACGGCGGACGCGAGCAGCACGAGCCAGTACGAGCCGAGGGGCTTGTCGTAATAGGTTTTGCCGTTGATCGTCGGCCAGAGATAATTCGCATGCCGCTGCATTTCCCGGGGGATTTCCGCCCAGCGGACCTCCTCCGACCACAGCGCCCGCTCACCCAGGCGGGCGAAGAAGAGCAGGGCAGTCAAGCCTAAAACGGCCAGCATCCGCAGGAGCCAGCCCCGCTCCCAGCCTGAAGAGAACCCAGAAGTCGATGCCGATACTGAGCCCGACGTGTTGCTTGCCGCTGGAAGAATCCATCCGAAACCCATCGCTCCTCCGTGGCATCTGCGTTCTGCTCCTCGCCCGTTTTCTGTTTCGCGAACGACGTGCCGAACACCATCTTAGCCTCTTGCTCCACCGGAGCCAGACCAAGAAGCCGGGAAACCAGGTCCAAACAACTGCACACCGGCGCTTGCGGCGCGAACGCGAGGGCTTTGCGGGTATCCAGGCAGCAGGATATGCCATACTTTACTACAGCCTGGCCGCTGCCTCACCTTGCGGCAGGGAGAGGAGCGGCCAATCGGGGAACCGAGGAGGGATTTTCACCATGGCGCGAATGACGTGCGGGCAGTTCCTGGAAACCATCCGTCGGGAGGCGCCGTTTTATGAGGAGTTGTTCCAGCACCAGGCGATTCGGCCGTGGGTCAACGGCGACGAGCTCAGGGTCGATCTGGACTCCGCCCAGCTCTCCCCGGCCACGAAGAACTGGCTCCGGCCCCCGTCGACGCTGAAGTATCGGACGCTGATTCACCATTGGCTAATCGCCGATGCGATCGCGAAAGGACCGAAAGTCTTTCGGCCGAGTCTGATGGAGTGCCTGGCTCTGGAACAGTTCGAGGCGCGCCTCTCGGTGGCCGACTATGTCCAGCCGTATCCAGTCATGCTTCTGGACTTGCCGGAGGCCTATCAGGAAAGGCGGGTCTGTCCGCCGTTTGCTACCAGCCCGCTCAGTTCCTGGGGGGCACCCACTTGTGTGTTGATTGGGACCCCTCCCCCGGTAGGCAAGGCGATTTGGCTTTCCTTCATCTTCAGCAGTGGGTCGACTTTCCAGTTGGCCATGATACCCACGGATGAGACGATCGAAGCGGGTATCCTGCGGGAGTTTGGCGAGGACAGTTACGTACCCGCGGATCCAATCACCTTGAGCCGGGAGCAGATCCTCGCCAGCCTTGTGCGGGTGGCCGTGAGTGCCATGCTCGGGATGGTAAACTATGGTTGCTCAGCGCAAGGACCCGCCAATCCTTCGCATTATCAGCGCTTGGAACACTACCTTCAGCTAGCGCGCAAGAAGCAGCGCGGCATCTCGGAGGCAGAGCGCAACCTGCGCCTGGCCATGCAACTCTATGGCCTGCCCCAGGACATCAAGCTCTATCGCACCGCGCGCTCCAAGCCGCGTACGACAGCGAATGGGGACAGCGGGGAGACACGGCGTCCCCACTGGAGACATGGCTACTCCAAGATGGTCCCCTACGGACCGGGTCGCAGCCTGCGCAAGCTCTGGTTCATTGAGCCGGTGATGGTCAACGGGCATCTCCTGTTTGAAGGTGCCAAGATACCGCAGACGAGGTACCGCAGCGGCTCGTGAGCCTGCCCTGGTGAAGGTCCCGAAGGATCGGAATCCTATCCTACCTCCAACCAGCCACTTTCTACGGGCCGCGTGTAGGAGAGCACCACGGTCGCGCACAGCGGTTCGCCCCGCACAACTGTGGTTGTTCGTGCCGCTCGCCGCCCGGTAGCCCGCCGCAGACCTGGCTGCGCTGGTCTGACGCCGAAGGCCGGCCGATCCCCACAGGGGCAGAGCGTGCCGAAGCCGAGCGCCGCCGTGCCGACGAGGCGACCGAGAAACTCCAACGGTTGGCGGCGCAGTTACGCGCCCTGGGCATCGAGCCTGACGTGTGACGGCTCAACGCTTCATCCACCCTGAATCTCCAGGAAGCTCAGATGCAGCTCCGCATGCCGCAAATGGGTATAGACCCACTGCTCATGCGAATACGGCCCCTCGACCGAACATTCCTGGGTCATGCGTTCCCCGCCGCTCATGCGCGCGATCTGCTGCTGGAGGTACTTGGCGGCCTCATCGAGTGCCAGCGACGGGTCCGGCTCCAGGATGGCTGCTTCCGGCGGGTTCCTGAACCCAGGGCGGAAGGCCAGCCAGATCAGTCCGCGCCAGGACAGGAAACGGACCAGCCGGGTGATCCATTCGGGGCCGCGTCGATACCGGAACGGGAAACCGTCGAAGGAGAGTTCGATCAACTTGCCGACATGCCACAGGACTTGGGCCGGCGACCAGTTTCCCAGTGGCCGTACCTTGCCCGCGGCAGCCGCCGCAGTAAGGCGCTCCACCTCGGCCACCAAGTCGTCGATCGTCTGCAAACGGACACGGCGCCGATTCGGGAGGCGCCGTGTGTCAACGGTGACAGCGCGCATCGTATGTAAACCCCATGTGCGAAGGCCATGAGGAAGTTCTACACCCAGCCGCCACCGATTCAACTGCGGCATGGAAATCTCTGCCAGGAGCTTCTTCCTCGTGGCCTCCAGACAGTTCCCTCGGCTTCCCCCGACGAGCCTCCGTGTTAAGCGATCGCAACACGTGGCGTAAACAGCCCAGGCAACGTGTTCAGGATTGTTAAGTCCGGTCACCCCAAGGCAGCTTTCGCGCCACGCCGGACCAGCTGCGGGCAGCCATTCCGGCATGATGTTGCAACTTCTTGCTTCGTAGAACTTTGCGATCCGCGCGCTTCGGACCACGGCATCCATATCCTTTCATATCCGAATTTTACAACGTTTTTGGCACACCCTTTGCGGTAATCCTCGAACAGGTTCTGAAAAAATGAGCATCCGCCCCTGAAAAACAAGCCATTTCTTCATGTTCTTAGAACCTGTAAGGCAATCACATCAAAAGAGTGATCATATTTTGCTGTCATTGCTCGGACGTACCAAATGGTTTCATTGTTGGCCACAGGAGGATTTCTAGTCATGTCGAGCAACAAGCGTCGTCTCTCTCCCAAGCCCAGCACGGGGTGGTGGGTCATCTCGTTGGGGCTTCTTGCCTTGGCCTGCTGGGCCGGGCGGGCGCCGGCCGATCTCGTCGTCGTTCAGAACTTTCCCGGCCTCAGCACGTTTGACGACGCCGCCCTGAACGGAGGCGGCTTCTTCATCCCGCCGGACCAGGGTAGTGCGGTTGGCCTGAACCATTACGTGGAGATGGTCAACCTTGTCATGGCGATCTACAACAAGGACGGCACCGTGGCCATGCCGCGCCAGACGCTCGGCACGTTCTATGCCAATGCCGGCGTGACCGGTTTAGGCAACAATCTGAGCGATCCGCGAGTGCTCTACGACCAGGCTTCCGGGCGCTGGTTCGCGGCGATTATCACCACCAGCAGTAACACGAACAGCATCGTGCTCGCCGTCTCCCAGACCTCCGACCCCACGGGGGTCTGGAAAGCGACCAGCTTTCAGGCCAACACGCTTGCCAACAACTTTGCCGACTACCCCACCATCGCCGTGGACAAGAACGCCTTCTACATTGCCAGCAACAACTTCCTCAACGGCACTAGTTTTGACGGCGTCTCCTTGACCACCATTCCCAAGACCGACATGCTCAACGCCACAGGGCCAGTTGTCACCAACCGGACGCATACCGACAACGTCCTCGGTTTGGTGGGCCAGCCGTTCACGCTTGCGCCGGTGTCAGAATTCGACGGCCGCACGCATGGCGTCATCCTTGCCACCGATGGTTCCACTCCTGCGAATTTCCTGCACCGCTACACCGTCAACAACCCCGGCTCCAATTTGTCCACCCTCACGGCGGATAGTCCTATCGTGGTTCCCCTGTACTGGAATAACCAGAATGCCCATCAGCCGAACGGAACCCGGACCCTGAATGCGGGCGACTTCCGCATCGGCTCCAACTCGGTCTACCAGGTCGGCAACATCATCTGGGCGGCGGACTCCATTCTCACCAGCGCAACAACCGGAAATACTGTCTATGATGCCATCCGCTGGTACGAGATCGACGAAACCACAAACCTGCTCTTGCAGTCGGGCACCATCAGCGATCCGCATCGCGATTTCATCTACCCATCAATCGCGGCCGACGCCGCAGGCAACGTGATCATCGGCTTCTCGGCCACGGGCGATTCGACCACGACCACTTTCCCCGGTTCCTGGTACGTAGCCGGCACGACCACGGGCGGCGTGACCACCTTCGGCACTCCGCAACAGTTGAAGAACGGCTCTGGCAACTACAGCATCGTCGCCGGGGGCCGCAACCGCTGGGGGGACTACAGCGCCATCAGCGTCGACCCGAACAACGCGAGCACTTTCTGGATCGCCGACGAAGTAGCGATCCCAGGGGCGGGGAGCCTTCCCCAAGTCTGGGGAACGCAGATCACCGAGCTTGCGTTCGTCCCCGAGCCGGGCACGCTGACCCTCGCCGCCCTCGGCGTCGTCGGCCTGTTCTGCCACAGCTGGCGTCGGCGGAAGGTTGCCGCGCTGCCGCTGCGGTGATTCCGCCAAACCCTTGTCGCACCCGAACGATCTAGCTCACCCACCGCGGCGGCGACTGAGGCGTTGAACCCGGGACCGCCGAATGCCGCCGCGGTCCGGTGCAGCGACTCGTTCGGCGCGACACTTCGACCACTCCGGGAAAGCTCCTCGGCAGCCGCCTCAGCCCCTACGAGGCGAGAAACCCGACCAGCGCTAGGACCGCTCCGATCGTGTTCGCCGAGCCGTGGAGCAGCATGGCGATGTAGATGTTCCGCTTCCACCAGACCACATACGTGAGTGACAGGCTGAGCAGGAAGATCAGCAGCCAGTTGTACGGCTGCCAGAAGTGCTGCACGGCGAACAGCAAGGCGTTGACCGCCGGCGCCCAGCCGCCCAGGTATCCCATCCGCGGCAGTAGGTAGCCGCGAAAGTAGACCTCCTCCGTCACGGGGGCCACGACACCGTCGATCAGCACCTGGAGCACCAGGCCCAAGAGGACCAACGCGCGGGCGGGCAGCGCCGGCGGCTGCCACTCGGGTTGCAAGTAGTCCGGCAACCAAAAGAACACCTTTTCCGCCAGCAGCCGGTTGAGCGGGGCCGTGGCGAACAGCAAGCCAAACGCCAGGGCGAGCAGCGGTACATAGAGGGCCACGTACTGCCACCGCGGCATGGGCGCCCGGTTGCGAACGACCTGGCGGCCAGTCGGCCCGCCGGATCCCCCGCGGCCCCGGGCACGGAGCAGAACCGCGAGCATACACGGCAGTCCGGCCACCACGACGGCGGCGAGGAACGCGAGCGCCCGCGGGGCGCCGGCAGCGAGCATCGGGCGGGCCAGGACTGCGAAGGCAGTCATCTGAACGGCGCCTGGCAGAAAGTGGAGAACCACCATCTCCAGGGGGGCCAGGTCGCCTCTCGACGGCGGAATCGCATCACCCATCCCTCATCCTCGATCCTACGACTCACCCACATGCCGCCGAACGCCACTGCTCAGCAGCCGGCTCACGCGGGAGGAACCGGAATGACGCGCACAGGCGTTAGTCGCGTGGCCGGTCGGCTGCTGCGACTTAACTATGGATTCGGCCGGCTTTATTCGTCCAGCAACTTCGGCGGTTGGCGCTGACACGCCGGACCGGCTTCAAGCGACTCCTGCGTAAGCCGCAGATCGCTGAACAGCTCGATAGGATAAGCGACGCCCTTGGACCCCGTCGCGCCCAATTCGATGAAATAACGGCCGTGCAGAACACTTGTGTCCAGCGTGCCGGTAGCCTTCTGCACAGGATGCCAAGAGTCATCCACCAACCAAATAGTGGTCTTCGGATCGGCCACAACCACCAACCGGTGATACACGGGCGAGCTCTTGGCAGCCGTCATGGGTTCATCCTTCTATGAGGCCTTTTTGATGCCGAACGCCAAGCTCAGCAGCCGGCTCACGCGGGCACGGCGCTGAAGCTCGCTGAGCCGTCATTCGCGTGGCGGCTCTGCTGGAGCGCCTTGTTCGGCCTCCTTACCCCGCATCTCCCTGTTTCTCAGGGGCGCTGGGTGCGCGGCATCGCAATCACGATGGTTTGTGCCATCTCTCCAAAGGCTCGATCGGCAAGTCTGGATCGACTTGGATGATGGATATTTCGGCGTTTTCGACGACCGTATTGCCCATCTGGGTGTTCACCATCGCCTCGAATTTCGACTCCTCATCGGCAACCCGTTCATAGTGCAAGATCACATGAAAGCGTTTCTCATTCACCTTTCCGGAGGGCGGCCGATCCACCGCATCCCAATCGATATTCTGCTCCGCTTCCGCCTCCATCCGAAACAGGCGGGCCAGGTTTTCTAAGGCAATGGCGATGGCGTGCTTCGGGTTCTGACCATGAAAGCGCTTTATCGGACCGATTCGCCCCTCCAGCGAGAGTATCATCTCCGAGAGGTAACGACCATTCGCCTGGGGAATGACCGTGATGACAATGCTGACTGAATTTGAGGCCGGGACAGATTGAGCCATCGTGCCTTCCTCGGTTGTTTACGGCCCACCGACCAAGTTCAGCAGCCGGGGCCGCTAGACAAGTAGTATACCGCGCACAGGCTTATGCGGTCCCGGTCTGCTTGCAGCGTCTGGTTTGGCGCAAACGTCACTTGGCGGGCGCGCTTCCGGCATCGACCCACCGCCACTGTTGACGGAAAAACGAGATCCGCCACTTCCCGGCTTCCTTGACGACTCGCAGCGCGAAATCCGCCTCGATCGGCCTTTGATTCCGCTCGCCCTGGGGCTTGCCCGTAAAACGCGCCTCGTCTTGGGCCGGGGCGATCTGCTCTTGCGTGATGCCCCCCCTGGTCAGACCCGCATACTGCGCCTCCAGTAGTTGTTGAGCCAATGGCGTACACTGGGGATACTTCGCGTACCGTTGCTTCATCTCTTCGGTGACGAGCATCTCCGCCTGGGCATTGTTGCCACTCATCCATGCGGCAAGGAAATCGTCCGCGACTCCCCTAGCCCACGTCAACTCGGACTGCTTCACCGATTCGGCGGCAGCATTCTTTGGCTTGGCAGGCGCAGACGCGCCCTGACTGCCGAACGCGGTTCCACTTACCCACACGACGAACACAATGGCAAGAATCCTGAACCCCAAGACGTGCCTCCTTTCAAAAGGAACCCGGCGACTTCCTGCGCCGCCGAACGACACAGCCCAGCCGCCGGGGCCGCCTGCAAGAACTCAATTCCGGGTGGGACGAGAACGGCGGCCCCGGTCTGCGGCAGCGTTTGGTCCGGCATGCCTGCTGAACAGTTCCTCAAGAAGACGCTTGGACCGCTCGAAACCATCCTCGGTAAAGACCACCGACTTCGCTTTGCCGCGCGGATCCGTGATGTATCCGTGTTCGTGCAAACGATTCATGGACTCCCAGTCAAAGCCCTTCCAGGCGCGCGCTCCGTCGTGAAGCCCGAGATACAACAAAGCAAGTACCGCATTGTCGATCTTGTTCATGTCCAGTTCCATGGCTCTACCTCCGGGGCAACCGTTTGATCGTGACCTTGCCCTGCGCTCGCACCTGCATCTTCAACTCGCAGCCTTGCAACAGCGCCATTCCCACCAAGGGGGTCGCATCGAATTCGTCCACAAAAACGGCGCGAACACGGCCGTCCCACAGGACCTTGGCTTGATAGACATCGAAAAGGCTCACGCTTCCATCCGCCAAGGTACCGCGGCCGAAGCTTCGCCAGCGCAGGTTGAGCGCGCCGATTACCGTGGGCGGCAACGTGAGCCAACCGGTGTAACCCGTATCGACGACCGCTGCGATCTCTTGCCGACGCCCGCGAAAGCCGCGGATCGTCAGCCGGATCAGGGGTTCGCGCCCCTGGACGATTCCCTCGATCATGGCTGGCCCCGCAAGTCCGGCCTGCCGAAGCGATGGAGATAGCCCAAGGTAACATGCATCAACCAGATTTGCGGATCGGCCACACGCTGGCGCAGCCGGTCGGCCGCCTTCATCTCATTCTTGTCCAGCTCGTATTCGCCTGTCTCGATGTCGATGGCGACGAACTTGTCCTCGTCCGCCGCCGTCAGATTGGGGCGAACCTTGCTCTCGACCAGCGCGTCCCCACGGCGGGCGAACTCCTCTTTGCTGTAGCGGCGATTGCTAGCGGCCATGAGCTTCCTCCGGTTGGAAAGGGTAAATGCATTCTATCTGCCCGAGGCACCGCCGCGACAGGTCAGTCGCGTGGCCGGTCGGCCCCGATAGATGGCAATCGCGGTTGAGCGCTGCGAGCACCTTACAGGATGCGCTTCTCGTAAAAGAGACTGAGCGGGTCCTCTACGTAGGCTCCGAACGGTGGGATCCGTTGAAACCCCATCCGCTCATATAAGCTGATGGCTGCTGCTTGATGAATGCCGGTTTCCAACCGAAGGAGGCCAACTCCCTGTGCTCGGGCATAGTCTGCCAAATGATTGAGCAGCAACTTCCCGAAACCTAAACCACGAAACTGCGGGCGCACATACATGCGCTTGAGTTCCCCATATGCGGTGCCAAACAGTTGGATGCCGCCGCAGCCGGCAGGAGTGTCGTTCTCGCGCAACACGAAAAACGCGACGGCCTGCGCAAGCAACTTTTCGACACTAAAGCCGTGACGGCTTTCGCGTGGATAGAGCGGCTCAAGATGCGCTTCAAGCTCAGTAATTAGGACGATGGCGTCGGCGCTGTCGGGGCGTTCGCGCGTGATGATGGCTGACATAGGGCTAGCGAATTCCTTTCCTTGGTCCGGTTTCGACTTAGCACCTGCGTCAAACATAGGCGTCAATGAGGAGGGCCTCCAGGATCTCAACTATCTGGGCAGCAAACTTCTCCCGCGCCACATCCTGAATGATGATCTCGGGCGGCCACAAATTTGCGATCACTCTACTCGGATCAGGTTGGTTTTCGATTTCCTGGACGAGTGCCCGGAGGTCCGCTCGGACAGCCCCGAAGAACGCCTGCGTTCGGGCTGCCGTTACCGCTTGGGATCGAACTGCCTTCCACACACGATCCCGCGCCGTATGGCTCTTCCCGGCCTCGCGGAGGCCGCTGCTCTCCAAGAGCGCCAGTTCGCGATCACGGACGGTGACGCATAACTGCTCCAGAACGCCTCGGGTGAGTGAGCCCTCATTGCAGAGACCCTTCAGTCGCTCCCAGGCCACTCTCTGACCTGCCAAATCCTGGAGTGGCCCCTTGAAATGCACGAGACGAGGCAGGGACTTCGCACAGGAGCCTGTGTCGCCGGGTTCCTTGTCTTCTGCTTTGCCTTCTTCCTTGGTTCCACTCTCACTCCCGAAGACAAGTTCCTCGATGACCCGGATTCCTTCGTTCTTGCCCTGTTGCTTCGGGTCAGCTTGTGGAATCCCCGGCTCGGGGATGGCGTCGCAGACGAACTCATCCAGTACGCGGAAGCCTTCGTTTTCTGCTCGATCAGCCATAGGTCACCTAAGTCTGAGAAGGCGTTCCTCGACCATTTCTCCCTCGTACCAAAACCGGACCACGTAGAGTCCAGCTCGGGGAAACGAGCAATCTCGTATCCGGAACGGAACACCAACTACCTCCAGCGGGTCGGGACCGAACGCGATCGGTCTTCCGCGCGTCTCGAAAACCTTCTGT
>JBGQLF010000059.1:0-14900 GCA_041499985.1 Gemmataceae bacterium | reverse complement strand
TTCCACATCGGCCTGCCCCCCTCGGAGTTCCATCGCGTCGCCAACGTGGTGCCGCCGCCTTTGCCGGTCGGCCCGCCGCCGTTCGACCCGACGCAGCTCGACCCCAACTGCGTGGCGTTCAAGACTTGGACCAACCCGACTACCCCGCTGGAAAGCAGCTGGACCGAGGGCTGGCGGCGCGCCGACATCGGCGCGGCTAACGGCCACGGCAATGCCCGCTCGCTGGCGCGCCTCCAGTCGGCGGTGGCCTGCGGCGGCGAGGTCGATGGCGTCCGACTCCTCTCACCGCAGACGATCGACCGGATCTTCGAAGTGCAAAGCAACGGGATCGACCTCGTGATAGGCATGCCGCACAAGATGGGCGTCGGTTATGTCCTGCTCCCCATGCCGGAAGGCCGGGTGTGTTTCGGGGGCGGCACGGGCGGCTCGTCGGTGATTATCGACGTGGATCGCCGCATTACCTTCGCCTACGTGATGAACAAGATGGCGCCGGGCGGGGGTGCGCCCATCGCAGCGGCGCTGGCCGAGCGGGTGAAAGACATCGTGACTCGCTAAGCCACGTGCTCGACAGGCTTTCCGTCATCCAGCCGCCGACGCGGGTAGGCTTCCCAACCCCGGACACCGGCGATAAAAGGTTCTAACTGTGTCTTGTCGCCCCGAGTTGATGGAGCAGAAAGCCCTTCGGCCAACGGGTCAAAGGGCTTTTTTGCTTGATTTCCCAGCTCTTTTCAGACGTCGGGCCGAGTTCAAATTGCTCCGACATGGGACAGGGGTAATTTACCGCGTTTGACGCAACTATCGTCTGGATCCCCTCTTTCGATGGTTCAAACGGCTTGAACCTGAACCACTCGCCGTATCTTTGCTGTCGCGATAGAATCACCTCTCAGTTACCTGAAAGATCTTCTCGGTTTTTTCGTGGCGATGGTCGCATCGCCACGCAGCAGGAGGCCCCCGTAGCCGAAAGGCGACAGGGCGGAATACGCATGTCAAACCAGCAACAACCTCAACCCCATCTCTACGACCGCCTTGGCGGAATTTACAGCATCGCGGTCGTGGTCGATGATTTCATTGACCGCATCATGGCCGACGCCCGGCTCAATGCGAACCCCGCCGTAAACGAAGCCCACCACAAAGTAGCGCCGGCTTCAAGTATCTCGTTACCGAAATGGTCGGCTGGGCAGCTGGCGGACCGCAGAAATATACGGGACGCTCGATGCGTGAATCTCATCAGCACCTGAACATCACGCCCAAAGAGTGGGACGCTTTCATGGATGACTTCCAGCAGACGCTCGACAAGTTCAAGGTTCCCGCCGCTGAGCAGGCGGAGCTGAAAGCGATTGTCCAAAGTACCTATGGGGACATCGTGATTGGCAAATCGTAACGGGTTTGATGGTCATCCATTTCCAAGAAAGGAATTCAAGACATGAGCAACATCGGAAAAGTGGACAGCCTTTGGCGTTACCCCGTCAAGAGCATGCGCGGGGAGGAATTGGACGAAGCGTTCGTGGGATTTTCCGGAATGTATGGCGACCGCATCTTCGCCTTAAGGAGTGCAGCGACTCCTAAAGGATTCCCCTATCTGACGGGACGAGAGCAGCAAAGGATTGCGGTATCGCCCTCGGTTTCGTGATGCCGAAAATGCGGCGAAGCCGCCCAATCTCACCGAAGCAAAAGCCATCGGGCCCGGCCTAACCGCCTTGCACGCTGATCCGGGGGAGTTGGCCGTGGATGTCGAGACGCCGTCCGGAGAGATTCTCGCGATAGACGACGCCAAGCTAATCCGAATGCTCGGCGAAGGCATCGGCCGCGAGCATACCCTCACACTGTTGCAGTCAGACCGTGCGATGACAGATTGCCGTCCCGTTTCGCTGTTTTCGATTCAAACCGCGCAGCAGCTCGGGCGGGAGCTCGGCGTCGCGGCTGATAAACGCCGCTTCCGCGCAAATATCTATTTGGACCTCAATGCCGCGGCCGGCTTTGGTGAGGATGCGCTTGTTGGCCGGTCGCTGCGCATCGGATCGAAAGCAGTGCTCTCGATCCTGGAGCGCGATCCGCGCTGCAAGATGATCACACTTGATCCCGATACAGGTGAATCGACCCCAGAGTTCCTGCGGAAGGTCGCACAAGCCCACAATGGCATGGCCGGCGTCTATGGCGCCGTCCTCGTGGAGGGCACACTGCGGAAGGGCGACGCCGTTGAACTTTTGGACTAGGCCAGCAAACGCTCGTACGGGTGACCAGGTCATTGGAGCGTGACGAGAGCGCGCCACCGGGCGCGTCGACCAGTACAAGGCACCATGAGACGGCAGTAAGCCTTTATCAGTTATTGAGTTCCAGCACTAACAAGCTGCCGAAATCTGCCGTCCCAACCCTGCAGCCCCGCCAGAAAAAGTTCTAACGGTGTCTTGTCGCCCCGACTATCTTTCCTGAGAAGCCCTGCGGCGTTTTCCCGCAAGGCTTTTTGCTTGAAATCACCGGGCGACGGCGGTATTGGCCGAGTTCAATCGGTGTCCCGCCCTGCGGGGATGTTCCTTGCCGCCTCGCTGGAAGTCGTTTACTGTTCGGGCCTTTCCCAAGTTCAAACGGCGATCGCTTGGTGCTTTCCGGTGGGGGAGAACGAGCAGTTCAGGCTCCCAAGCATGAAACTTCGGCCGCACTATTCGGCAACCGGCAGCGCGCTCAGGAGTCGGCGGTTCGCCTCGAAACGCTTGACGGCCCGTTCGAATGAGCCGCTGGTCTTCGTGAGCACCAATGAATAGGGACTCCCCTTGCGCTCCAGTGCATAATTGACGTCGCACTGATGCCGGTTAATGATACTGATCAGATGCTGGCGCATGTCTTCGCGGGCCGGAATACGTCCGACCTCGTTTGCGGGGTCGGCCAGAAGGGCCTTGAGCTGGGCACAGTATTGGCACTGACAAGCTAATTCCGCTGGGCGAGTCCAATCGGTCGGTGGCACCGGATGCCTGGTGGTGGCCGATTCGAGCTTTTGGCGCACGGAGACCAGCCAAGACACCAGTTGCGGATGAACCAAGCCGAACTGCTTCTGCGACCACGGTATCAACGATTTCAGGCAGGGAACCTGGCAGTCGTCCAGGCTGAATTCGTCCGGCGATTCCTGAACGAAGTTAATCACCTGCGACAGGCCTTCGTCACGACCGCTTGCCGCAAGCGCCTTGAGCAACAACGGGAGCGACGTTTCGGAAACGGAGGTTTCCCGGCGCTGGTGGGGCGAGTAGTACGTCGGTCGCGGCGGACGCGGTTCACAGAAGCGTTCCATCGCCAGCGCACACAATTCGTGGGCGAGCGCTGACTTGTCCGAGTCCGCCGTCTTATCGCAGCAGAAGGCGGAGAGCCACTCGACGTCGCGGAACGGGATTTCCTGCCGGCCACGCATGTTGGGCGGCGATGAGATCAGTCGATTCAATTCCTGGGCGAAGGCACTCCATCCGAACTCGCGGCACGCAGCCACGACGAAGGAACTCAGTCGCGACGACGGATCGTGTTCAGCCAATTGCGTCAGAAACATCGCGATGGTGTCCCGATCGTGCAGCGTCAGAAGATGTTCCGGGAAGTCATCGTACGGCGATTGCTCTCGGGTTGCGGGATGCCCGAATCCGATGGTGTGGTGTGGCCACCCGGCAATGATCGCACGGGCGAATCGAATGCAGTCGCTACGGGCTTCTTCGAGCCGCTTCCTGGGCGTCCTGGCCAGCTTTGCCGCCATCGAACAGAACAACGGGATGCTGTCCGTCGCACCGGAACTCGCGACAACATCAAAGTGATGATCGCGATGCCAGATGACGATCGCCGACCGGTGATACCATCGGTCGAGTGTGTTGCCAGCATTGCCCGTATAGCCCTCGAACTCCTCGGAAGTCGGCTTCCAGTCGTCGATCGGCACCGACGATACGATGGCCGAGAGATCGAACGCGATATCCCCCCAAGGCTGCTTCCTGCCGCGGACATCGGTCCACTGAGTTCCGTTCAAATCATCTTCGTAAGTCTCACCAATGTCGATTGCGTGCCGCGGTGTCCGGTAACTGCGAAAATAACCTCGCTCGAAACTGCCATCGTCCGCGAACTGCAACAAATGGCGTGAAACCTGCGCCAGACGCACGATGCAATCCATCTTCTCCGCCGCCGACACGACCAGATCCGCGAGCTGTCGATCCCCTCCTTTCAGCAAATCCAGCGACAAGCCGCGCTGCGTGTAGTGATGTTCCAGCGCGAAGACCAGTGGCTTCGCCGGCTGTCTCGCGACCCACGATCCGATCGACTGGGCCAGCACGTCGGCGGAAGCGACCGTGTTCGCGGCGGCTGACGGTTTCACACGCTTCGGTCTCAGCACCAGGTTGTAGGCCAGGCAAAGCCGGACGCCGCTGGTGACGCGTTGGACTTCGTGTTCGCAATCGGCGTAGAACGCGGCGTAACACGGCGCCCTGCCGCCCGCCGCTTCGTCGAGAGACAACGTCTGCTTCACGGCGCCGTGCCGAACGACAAGCGTCCCGCCTTCAAACCGATTGGGAAGCACGACGATCAGACTCGCCACCATCCGGTCGTGCTTTTCACTGTCGCGATGCAGCAGGAAGAACCCGCCCCTCTCATACACCAACAGCTTGTACAACCTGGCCTCCAACTGTTCTGCCGGCAGTCCAAGCTGTTCCGCGACAGGTCGCATTGCATCGGCGATCGCCGAGTTCCACGCGTCGCTCAGGCGAAACTTCTTCGGATCGAGTTCAAACGTGTTTCTCACCTTCTTGTTGACCAGCGTCTGCGTTCCCTTGCCATACGGTGCGATCGAACAACGAGTGACGAGTTCCTTCGCAGTCTTTGGTTTCAGCGGAAGTGTGATGGTGCCCAGACCCTCAACTTCGATGCCGGGATCGGCGACGGGCAGACAGCCGACGACGCAGAACTTCGCCGACCTTGTCGCCTGTCCAATCGCTGTCGACAGCCACTCGACGGTGGTCGAATCGTCCATGTGCTCCCTCCTTGTGGAAAGGCCAGCATCGCGACCGTGGGGGACGCGATCGGAGTCCCCCATCACGCACGTCGCTTGCGATCAGGAACCCCTGAAGTTTCGTCATCAGGAGTCATGAACTCCCAGAGTTCATTCTCGTGCAACCAAATGGGGTCGGCATTCCTGGCGATGAATTCTTGGACGGGCAGGCCCTCAATCAGCTGAGGACGCCGAACCTGCTTTTGCCTGCCGTTCATGAAGATCGTCATGTACTTCTGCTTTCGCTCGCGCCGCGCTCGCTTTTCGGCGGCGGTTCTTTTGCGTTTCATGTGCGTCTCTCGCGGTTCACGAGTCAATAGCTGTCGACGGCAAGCGAAGCCGAGAATCGTTTCGCGCCGACGTTCGCGCGGCTGCAGTTCCCGTTTCAATCGCCGCTTGGCCTCCTCGCGATTCTTCTTCGAGTTTGACATCGGCGTCACTGGTGCAGTTGTTGACGACCTTGTTCGCATCAAAACGGAACGTCCGGATCACGGTGATCCCAAGTCGGTTCCGGGGGCGGTGGGTCCGAGAGTCTTTGGAGATCGTTCGTGAGGGCCTCACATTGCGGAGCCAGGTCGGGTCGGGCCGTTGCGACGTTGGCGAGCGTTTGGGCGAAGCGGTCGAGAACCGGGTCGAGGAGCGCTTCGGCGAGAGACGAGTCGGCGCCGTGCAGGATTTCGCGGAGGTTGCCGAAGTCGCGGTTGAGTTGGTCGATGTGCGGTTGCGTTTCCAGGGGTGTCGATTCGCGATCGGCGTCGGCCCGCAGCCCGACGATAAGTTCGGCCAGGCGACAGCCGAGGCCAAATACGCGAATTCCCAGCGGCACGTCGGCGGTGTCGCCCACGAAGAAGCTGCGCGACCAGACGGCACTGGACCCGTCCGCGCGGGGAGTCGAATCCGTCACGCCCAGACGCTTGCGTTCGGACCACTCGGCCTCGAAACGGCGGCTGTGTTCCTCCCAACCGCGCCGTTCGTCCTCCCACTCTTCGCGCGTGTGGCAGTAGATATCGAACGCGAATTCGTCATCCATGTTGCAGCCATCGAGATGCCAGAACCACGGCCCGGGCAGGTCGCCCATCATTTGGCAGCAGGGGCAGTCGGGGTCGATCATCGCGTCGTGGCCGGACATGCCTTCGGGAAGCCGGGCGCGTTCGCGGTCGATGATCGAACGCGGCGTTCGCCCATGGCATTCGGGATCGGGCGCATCAAGCCTCGATTCGCGTACGCTTTCCAAACGCGGGACTTCCGTCGTGAGGAAGTCGCCGACCGTGAGCGAATCTGGCCGCTGCCCTACTTTCGGCGCTTGCACCAACTCGGTGAGTTGTTCCCAGCAAGACCACAGCAACTCACGAACGAGGTCGTAATACTTGACCCATTCATGCGTGCCGAAGCCGCCGTACCGGAAAGCGTGCGCCGACTTCGCCAGCCCGCGCGGGCATTCGCCCAGCAGGGACCAGTGTTCGCATCGGTCCTGCATATCCCACATGAGGTGGTCATGCCGGTTGAGTGCGATCGCGCGCGGACATTCGCCGCCAAGATCAGCGCGCGGCGTCAGCAGCCAGGTCGCATGAATCTGACTGAGCGTGTCGTAAAACGGACTGGCGTAACGCTCCTGACCGGGCCAGGTCTTCGGCGTGATCTCTTCGTCGGTCAACCGGCCGACATCGATCTGGTCGGGCGAAAGGTTGGCTTCATCCGCCAAGCGTTTTCGCGCCTTCTCGGCCTGCTGAGTGCGAAACGCGACGGCAATCTCGGCGCGCCGAGCGAAGGCGGCGAAGGATTCCCGCGCGACAAACTCCACCAGGGGCTGGCCATAGAAAACCGCGCGGGCGTCCAGAACCGGCTTCGCCGCTCGTTCGCGCCGCCGCTCTTCGGCCACCTGCGTCCAGTGGTTGCCATCGCTTGCAAAGAACCAATCGTTGGCCAGATGATAACGGAGACCCATTTCCGTGCCACAGCGACCGTCATGATACTCGACGATTCCTTCCTTTCCGGGGGACGAGTAGGTCGAATCCGCGACGACCAGCCGTGCGACAAGATCCAGGATGACCAGACCCGCATCGTGCGGCTCATCGCACAGCCCTGGCGAGAGATTCCCGAAAAAGCGGCCTTGCGGAGTTGGTTTCGCGAATCGCGCGGTGGCGACTTCAAGTTCCTCGAGCGTGACAGGGTCGGCGCTGAGCGCCGCGATTGCTCGATCTGCATAGCTTCCATGAAGCGTCCCGGACCAATCGCGCCCCGCCTCGCGCACGACCAAGCGAACTTCGCTCATGGCGCTTCCCTCCCAGTTTCATTCCCAGCAGAGAATCGTGTCGGCCAAACGTGCGTTCCCCGCAACCCGAACGACATCCTCACGCGGCTGACGGCTTGACGAAACTCATCATAGCACCAAACGATCGAGACGACATCGTCGCCCGCTGAGTCAGCAATGCGGACGGGACACGGCTACGATGGCGGAGCCGCCCTCGAACCCCAAGCATTTTGTGTGTTTCCTTCGAGCGATGCAATGTCACCGAGCGTCATCCGATGACTGGTCGCCAAGTGCATGCAACCGGCCATAAAAAGTGGCTCTCTGCGCAACTTGTGGGGCAGACATTCTTGTCTGCCATTTGATCCCTGGAAACCCGGCAGACAAGAATGTCTGCCCCACAAAAACCCACAAACTTCGCGGGGAGCCCTAATATCGTCCTGCGGAAATCCGCGTTGAATTCAGCCTCAATCGTGTGCGGCACGGTTCCTGTGCGCGCTATCAGGACAAGCACAGCGTGTTGCATCCGGAATCGCGCCAAACCCCACGGGCGGCTTGGTTCTATTCAGGGTTTGGTTTGCCCCTCAACTTCCTTCCGCCCCTTCTCGATTGCCTCCGCCATCTCGTCCATCTGCTGGCGACCCGTCAGCTCGCGCCAGCCGTGGTTGCCGCGCGAACCATAACGGATCTTCCCTTCATAGGCCGGCTTCGCCTTGGTGAGAAAATCGTCCAATAAATGGACCGCGTTGTTGAGGAAGTAGTCGTCCGCCTCGCCGACCCAGATGTGGATCTTTCCCCGCAGCTTCGGACCGAGCGTCTTCCAGTCGCGTTCGAGAGTCAGGCGCAGGTCGTACTTCTTCCAATGTTCCAGCACGCTCTTGTCGATGTTGCCGGTCTTGCCGTCCCACAGTGGCTTCGGCAAGCCATCGTCGCCGCGCGGGCCAAACACAGCATTCCACGAACCCCAGTCGCGGCCGGCTAACTCCCAGCGGCCGCCCCGGCCCAACACGCGCTCGATCAGGACTTCATGGCGCATCGTGAAGCGCACGTCGCCGTTGACCTCGCGGGCGCTGGGGCGCTCGAAGCCGCGCGCGTTGAGGTATACGTTCTCGTCTTGGTAGATGTTGACCAGTTCAAACGCGCGGAAATCGACCGGATCGGGTGCATGCGACCAAGCGCCGTTAAAGAAGTCGGGGTAGAACACCTGCAATGCTAGCGACACACAACCGCCGGTGGATGTGCCGTCCAGCACGCGCGCGTAGGGTTGGCCGATACCGCGATACTTCTTTTCGACGAAGGGAATCAACTCTTGCGTCACCGCGTCGCCGTAAGGTCCGTTGTTCGCGGAGTTGACTTGATAGGGGTCGCCGAACGGGCCGGCGCCGTCGAGGTGCAGGAGGAGCATCCGCGGAGCGTCGGCGGCGAGCCAGGCAGCGCGCGGGAACGACTTTTGCACCGCCTTGAAGCGCGTGCCGAAGCCGCCAGTGTGGACGCGGAGCGGATAACGCTTTTCTGTGTCCTTATCGAAGTCGCGCGGCAGGATGACGGTGGCGCGGAGGTACATCGGCCGGCCGTGGAACTTGCTCAACAACTCGGACTTCAGCTTGATGAACTTGTCGTACTCCGTGTCGGCCGGCAGTTCCTCGGGCGGCTCCTTGCGGGTCAGCACGAGTTTGATCGTGCCGCCCGCCGCTGGGTCGAGCTTCACTTTGATAGTTTCGCTGTAGAGGTTGCCCGGCGCGGCCACCAGCATGAGGTCGCGGCTCACGTCGAACATCGCCTGGGCGTAATAGCCGCCGGCCGGCAACTTCGCCACGCTCTCCATGGGAAACACCACGGCCTTGTGGTCGAGGGAGGCGCTGACGCCAACGGTCAACCCCTTGACATCGCCGCCGAGGACAATCGGCGATCCCTGGTTCGTGCCGATGCGAAAGCGAGGTTCCGGTTTTTCGGTACGGGATAGGACGACGAGTAAACGGCCGTCCGTCGGCTTGTCGAGCAAATCCTTGGCGAGCGTCACCTCGAAGCGGAGCATCGTGGCTGACGGTTCCGCGGTCGCGAAAGGCCGAAAGATCGCCGACAACAGAACCAGCGCGAAGCTCACAAGAGGCAAGCGTCTTGGCATTTCGATGTTCCTGGCGTGAAAGCGATGGATCGAATCCGAGAAGTCATTGTATCGGTGTCGCGTCCCAACATCGAGTCGTTCGGGCGGAACGATCATTCCTCACTTCAATCCGGCGAGGAACTCCACCAGGTCGCGCAACTCCGACTTCGTCAGGTACTTGATGAGGTCCTCCGGCATGAGGCAAGGAAGGATTTCCTATGGGTCGAAGTCGGGCCCAATCCTCGCGGTTGGAGCCTGCAAGTCCAACCGATTTCTTAACTTTCGTTATCCATCCGCATCCGCAAGCCAGCATCCCAGCCCGCCACGCCCTGCCGAAAAAGTTCAATAGCCGTCCTGTCGCCCTGACTGTTCGTCCACACAAGCCCTCCGACGTTTCGTCGAAGGGCTTGCTCATTTTGGAGCAGGAAAAAAGGTGCAGGAAAAAAGGTGTCAGGGCAGGAAAAAAGGTGTCAGGAATTCTTTAGATCTTCGCAGAGCTTAAAAGGTTCTTGACTCCTCTTTTGCACTTCACAACTCCTAAGAGTTCGACATCGTTTTCGCCCTTCGCAGCCGCTATTCGTCGCAGTACTGCGGCGGAGATTTGCCTACCCGCTTGAGGACGCGCGGATAGGTAACGGTCGGAATGGCTTGCTCGATCCTCTCCACCTGAACCTGATGATACCAGTCGTCGCCGAAGTCGAACCAGTAACCGAAGACACGCTGCGGCTTCAGATCCAAGTCGTCCAGCTTTGTCGTGCGTGCGTCTCGATCCCCTTTCTCCCTTGGCGGCGAATCCGGAACACCATAAGTTGGGCCCGTCGGGATCGAACGGACGTTTGCCGAACTGAAACTCGTATTGGTGCTCGTCCCAACGATCGTACGCCTTGAAGATGGCGTAATGGAGTTGTTCGAGGGTCTGGTCGCCGCGGATTTCAAGCACGCGGCTGCTTACCTTGTTGGCGAATTTCTCGCTGGTGGGCCCAGACTGCAAATAGACCGAAACGACGTACAAGTTCGCCGGAGGCGCCGCGGTGGGTACTTCCAGGCGGCTTGTTGGCTTGCGTGGGAGCGCCGGAGACCCCGCCGGCTTGCGCTTGTTCCACGCCGGAATCTCATCGTCCGGGACCAGCACCTGGACCGAACGGGGCTGACCCGGCTGGCGCTGGATCAACCCTTTCTTCTCCAGCATCTTTACCATCTGATTTACCGACGGCGGCGAGACGCACATGGCCGCGGCGATCTCGGATTCGGCGGGCGGATACCCGTGCAAATCGGTGTAGGCGCGAATGAATGCCAGATAACGGCCTTGAGTCGGAGTGAAATTAGCCATGACACGTCCTTTCCGTCGTGAGGATGAGCCACAGTGTACCATTTCCACTCTGGCTCACCATTCCGCGTGGTAAGCGCAGATAGGCTGTCGGCGAACGCTGCAACAACCCAACGCGTGGGGAAATCATTTTCCCAAGAAGCCTTGCCCCCGCAGTGCCGCCGTCAGCCGGTGCAGCTTCGGATTCTGGTCCTTCAGCTTGCGGGCCTGCTGTTCGGCCAAGCTGGATTGATCACTACCCGAAAGCGCTTCGCGGAGATCGGCCAACAGCAAGGCAAGCTGATGGTAGGCTTCGGTGCTTCGCCGTTTCACGAGTTGCTCGGCTTCGCGGAGGGTGGGTAGGGGATCGGCCGCCATGTCCGCGAGTTTCTTGGCCCGCTGACGAGCGGCCTTATCGGCGTCCTTGCGGTCTTTGTCGTGCTGAATTCCTTCGGCTTCCGCTCTCAGTTCGGCGATGGTCCGGTCCAGGCAGATGGTCGGCCAGGAAGGCGTGCTGTGGCTTTTCTGAAACTCTGCAAGGATCTCCCTTCGCACTGTCGAATGAGGATCGGCCATCAAGTGAGCGAGCCACGCGATTCTTGTTGCTTCCGGCTGGCGCTGGAGCCACGCCTCATACTGGTTCTCGGAATCCTTCCGTTTTGGCAGCGAGGGGCTGTTCCGGGCCGCCGCAGCAATCAAAGCCGCGCTGAGGCCGTACAGCTCCGCCAAGGCGCGCTGCGCATCGGTGGGCTTGACCAAGCCGGCCGGGACGGGAGCTTCCTTCTCCTCATCGGGATCGTGATTGTTGTCAGACGCGACAGCCAGATGAGCCAGGTAGAGCGGCCGCAAATCGCCGTCGAGGATTTCCGCTCGCAGCGGCAGCAAACGATCGACGGAATCGTCTAAGTCCCATAAACCCTCCAGGTCGCCCGATTCGAAAAAGGGTTCGACACAGAGAATCCCTCCCCGGCCTTGCTTGTCCTTCAAGAAGGACAGCGATTCTTCCTCGAAGTACGGCTCAGCCGCCTTGGCGTCCGGTAGGCCGTTGGGAAACCGGATCATCAGTTTGCGAACTCCGAAATTCGCATAGTGGAAATGGAAATCATAACCGCGGCGCAGCATCTCAACGGCGTTGCCGTGGAAGTCACCAAAGTGATATTCGTTGTCGAACGACCAGGGAGTGATTTCGGCGCGCGACGACTGCCGCCGCATGAATTCGAGGTTTGCTTCGCTCACTGGACCGTCAATCGCTCGGAAGCCAACGTATTGGTGCTCGCTCATGAGTTGTTCCTCGGTTTCAACGGGGGGCGTGGATAGCCGAAAACGTGCGGCGGGCAGACCGGTACCGGACCGCCCAGGAACTCCATCCGCCTATCCCCTGAATGGAAAGGCCCGTCGGACGACTTGAGTCCGCGGCGATCATGGTTCATCTTAAGGGCGGTCGTTCGACCAGCAAGAGGTGAGAGGTTTTGCGACCCAGGACACCAAAGACTTTGGCCACTCCCCCCCAGCATCGGTAAACAGTTCAATGGTCGTCCTGTCGCCTAGACATCGCAAGGCTCGCCGTATCGACGAATTGCGGCGAGCCTTATTGGCGTTTCCAAGCTTCGACGTCGAGGCCGTCTTGATGACGCGTCGCCAGCATCTGCACCAGTTGGGAGCCTCTCTCAGACGCGGTTTGTCTTGACAGGTTAGGACGATTATGCCAGAGAGCACCCCGGGCCGTGCGTGGGGGAAGCGGTTTGGTGGGCACGATGCCTCCCGTCTGCTTTGCGCCAGGGTAGGCGCGCGGGGGTAGCAGTCATGGCCAGGGAACTCACGCTTGCAACTTCGGTGGCGAACGCTCCGCGGCCGTCGGTCCGGCAATTATGGCAGGTGCCAACGTTTGTCGCCGGACTGCTCGCCGTCCTGAGTCTGGTGCTCACCCGACCCTTCTGGCAGGACAGCGAGGCCCGGCAGATTGAACGAACCCTCGCCACAGCCCGACAACTTCTTGACGAGCCGCAGGTCGCCATCGAGCAAGTGCGTGTTCTGGCGGCGGAGGTACTACATCGAAGCCAAGGGGCGCCGCAGCAGGCCGGCCAGGCGCATTTCCTGCTGGGCACTGCCTACCTACGCGGGGCCGAGCTGGCTCCCGCTGCCAGTAGGACTAAAACCCTGCTTCAGGCGCGCGTTCACCTGGAACAGGCGGAAACCCTCGGCGTGGCTGACAGCGACCGTGACCAACTTGCGTACCGCCTCGGCAGGGCTTTCTACCTGACCGGGGCCGATCCGCGGCGCGTCCTCACGCTGTTGGCGCATTCGATCGAGCAAGCGGCGGAGGACCGGGCCGACGGCTATGCGATGCTGACCCAGGTGTATCTGAGCGTCGGCGATCTGAATGCCGCCCTGGAGGCCAACGGCAAACAACTCACGCAACCGACCATCCAGACCGAGTCCGTGGCCCAGGCTCGATTGCTGCGCGGAGTACTGCTCTTTCGCCTGGAACGCGCGGACGAGGCGCACAAGGTCCTGGCGCGCATCGGTCCAGGGGCGCCACAGGATTTACTGATGCGGGCGCGTTCTCTCCAGGCCTGGCGTTACCAGGAAGCGGCGGAGTGGAAGCAAGCAGCAACGCTCTGGAAAGAACTCCTGAACCTCCACCCAGCGGAGTCGCAGCAAGGGCGGATCTGGCATGACCTGGGTTTATGCCACCAACACCTGGGCCGTCTGACGGAAGCCGCGGAGAATTGGACCGAGGCCATGCGCCATGGCGGCGAGGAAGGCCAAGCGGCGGCGCTACGCCTGGCCGGGTTACGGTTAAAGCTGAGCAACGACGCGACGGCGCTGGAGCTTTATGAACAGGCACTGCACGAGGTGACGCAGCCCGCGGATTACCGCAATACGGTGCTCAGCCTGGCCGAGGCGCATGGATTGGTCGAGTCCAGCTGTCGGGTCTATCGCGATCTGCATGCGTACGCGCCCGCGCAGCGACTGGCCCGGCTCTCTGCCAAGCTGGTGCCCCCACGCACCGCGCAGGCGCTGGTAGGCCAGATCGCCGAGGACTGGGCGAGAGCCAACCGCGACGCCATCCGTCCGCTTCCCGCCAGCGAGGCCGACCGACGAGCGCCGGTCGAGGTCTGGCCGCATTTCCGCGAAGCGGCTGTGGCCTACACGGCGGTCGCGGAGATGTGTACGGGACAGCCCGAGCAGGCGGAATGGTGGCAACGGGGGGCAGATTGCTACCTGGAAGGTCACGATTTTGCCAACGCAGTGACGGTCCTGGAGCGCCTGGTCCATGCTGCCCTGCCGCGCGACCGGCTGGCGGAGGCGTGGTACAAGCTGGCCGAGGCTCAACGGGCCTGCGATCACGAGACCCTGGCGGAAGGCGCTTATGGCCGGTGTATTGCCTACGATGGTCCCTTCGCTCCACGCGCCCGTCTTCGTCTGGCCCAGCTGGAGATCGCGCGCGGCCGGCTCGATGTTGCCGAGGAGGGGCTCAAACATCTGCTCAAATTGATGCCACCGCTGCCCGATCGGGAGGTCCAGGAACCAGCTCTGTTCGCGCTGGCCAACTTGCTGTACCAGCGTGCCCAGTTTGGTCAAGCCGAGCATTATTTGGAACAGGCACTCCAGCTCTATCGAACCAATCCGGGCGCTGTGCTGGCGCGCTTCCAGCTCGGGGAATGCTATCGCCAGCTAGCGAGACAGACGCAGCCTGTTGAAGATCTGAGCCCACGCGATCCTGGGCGATCGCGCCTCTCCAGGGAATGGCTCGAGAAGGCCGTGGACCAGTACAGCAAAGTCATGGAGGCGTTGCAGGGACGCCCGGCGACGAATCCCTTCGACGAATCCGAAGTCCTGCTCCGCCAAACGCTCTTCGCCGCCGCGGAGTGCTACGAAAACCTTGGTCAGTTACCTGGAGCCTGCCGCTTGTACGAGAGCTTGCTCCAGAGACAACCTCCTACCGCCGAGCGCTTGCTCGCTTTGCAGAAGCTTTGCCGTTGCTACGCGCTGGATAAGCAGACGGAGAAGGCTTTCCAGGTCCTCACGCAATTGGAGACCGCCGTCAAGACGGCGGACGAGACCGCTTTCCACGGGGCTCCCGATACCTGGTCGCGGAAGGACTGGGACCAGTGGTTGAAGGTCATGCGTGGTCAGTAGTAGGGTGCGTGGGGTGGGGGGGGGGGGGCCCAACCCCAACACCCCCCGCACGGGGAGGAAGGGGAGCAGGGCGCCCGCCAACAAACCAGAAGAAGGC
>JBGQLF010000058.1:0-14921 GCA_041499985.1 Gemmataceae bacterium | reverse complement strand
TGCGGTCTTCGGCGCCGCTGCCACGAACCTGGGCTCCACCCCGACAAGCGGGGTGGGGGCCCGAAGGGGACGGCGACGCCTTCTGGGGACGAACCCCGGCTCCACCCCGGCAAGCGGGGTGGGGACCATCCTGCGGATTCACGCACGGTGATTTAGTCCGTCTTTGTCTCTTATCCGTGTTTTCCGTGCAATCCGTGGCCTTTTCGCTTGGCAGTGCCAGAGGCCAGGTTGTACAATTGCGGCCATATTCCTCCCTCCTTTGATGGCTTTCCCAGGGCTTTGGGCAGTTATCAAGTGGAGCTTCGTCGGAGGTAAGGCCGACGTCGTCGGACGGGATCCAGAGAGAGGTTTGGCTGCACGCGCAGGGAGGCTGCCCTCCGAAACCTGGGCCACGGGCAGGCTGCTTTGGCTCGCCCCCGTGACCTCTCGACCCCGGAGATCGCCATGACCGCAACGCCCTTCGACCGCCGCCTTGCCCGGAGTCGATTCCGGCGCGGGTTCTACCGTCCTCACCTGGAGCGCTTGGAAGGACGCTGCCTGCCCAGCGGCAACCAGGCGCTCACCACCAACCCCAGCGTGCAGCAGCCGTCGGTCGCCGTGGATCCCGCCGACGCGAAGCACGTGGTCGTCACCTACATGGATCACTCCTTGGTGACGACGGGCTACGCCGGCCTCGGCGTCGCCGTGTCACACGACGGCGGGGACACGTGGCAGCACAGTGCCATCCCGCTGCCGCAAGGCTTCGACCAGGGGGCATCCAACCCCATTGTGCAATTCGATGGCCAGGGGCACGTGTTCGTCAGCTTCATGGCGGTCACCTTCAAGGGGTCCTATGAATCTCCCCTGACCAATGACAATTTCGAGAACCGCGGCGCGCCGGGAACCACATCGAACAATGGCCTCTTCGAGGTCCGCAGCAATGACGGCGGTCTGAGCTGGCAGCAGCCCGTGGCCATCGTTTCGCACCTCTATGACGGTACGCACCCCGTCGTGGTCCAGCGCCTGGTGCCGAAGTTGGCGCTGCCGGGGGGAGACGAGGACTGGTTCCGCGTCCAGGCGGCGGCCACGGGGCATCTAATCATTTACAGGCGCTAAGGTTGAAGCAGTCTAGCTTTCACCCTGCCATCCGGGCTTCGACCGGCCCACGGCTAAGCGGGCTTCGTCGTGTCCTGCCTTCCCGAACATGCTACGGTCCCTGTCGGCTTTCGCCGCAAGACATCCGTGTCGCCAGGTAAGTTCGGTAGCCCAGGGATGCCACGCTCACTCCCTCCCGTGTTGCACGGGGATCAACGACGCCGTGACACGGCGCAAAGTCGATCAACCGGAACAACTGGCGAATATCTTCTTTGCTCAGCCCCCGCTCGTACAGTCCCTTGACCAATCGCACCTTCCAGACATGCCGCGCTGCCGCATCCTGGCGGGTTTCCTGGGTCTTCAGGTGGGCCAGGACAACTGCTGCGAACGGGTTCGGATTCGCCTCCAGCGCCGCCACCTCCGCCCCATAATCCAGGAGCTTGACCACCGGGAACCGGAAATCCACGGTGCAGCCCCACAAGGTGTAGCGGAACTGGTCCGGCCGCCAGCTGGCTTGTTCGTCCGCCAACACCGCGAGACTGACCACCGCTCGATTATACCGATCGAACAGGCGGTAGTTGTAGACGTACCTCCGCTGCGCAAAATCCGTTTCGTACCACCCCTGCACTTCGACGTGGACCAGGACCCAGGCTTCCTGGCCATCTTTGCGCCAGACCTTGAACAACTTATCGACCAGCCGCCGGCCCAGTTCGGCGTCGCGCACAACCTGCTGCAATTCCGTGTCGAGCGCCTCGTAGCCGCGCGACCAGTCAATCTCGGCGTGAGCTTGCGGAAAGAAAAACGCCAGGAAGGCGGGGAAATAGAAACTCAACGCCTCTTTCCACGGGCTGTCGAAATCGCTCATCGGTCCGTTCCTCCTCCGCGAGCTGACGCTCCTGGCTCGCCCCAGGTAGTTTGCCAGGGACAAAGCATAAGCGTTTCCGAAGCAGGCGAGCAGGTCAGCGAACAAGAAACGCCGGGTATCGGGAGGTCTCCCGACACTCGGCGTTCATTGGCGTGGGCCGTCCGGCGTTATTTCTTCTTCCCCACGATGTCGAAGTTCGCCTTGTCCGTCCCCGCGGCTGGAACGTCGAATTCTTTCGTGCTGCTGGAGTTCCACTCTGCTGGGATGGGGTCGATCTGGACTTTCGCCGAGCCGTCCGGGGTGCCCAGCGCCGGGTCGGGATCGGGGATCCGGCTTTCCCTTACGGTTGTGATAAAGACCCGATGCTTGCCGATGGTCGCACCCGTAATCTTGTCATCGACCACGAGTTTGAACCGCCCGTTCTCGTCGGTGTGGGCGTACGATCCGCGACCCGGATTCGGGTTGTCCTTCGTGCCCACGGGCTGGAATTTGACAATCCCACTCTTGTACGGTTTGCCGTTGAACGTGACCACGCCGGACACGTTGGCGTACTGCGGGCCGCCGCTGCTACAGCCCGTGAGGCTGACAGCGAGCAGTCCGACCAAGGCGGTGCACACGCGCTTTCGAGGCGAGATCATCTGCGAACACCTCCGTAGCATGGTTACGGGAGTTGGGCAACCTCGCCGTTGGAGATCGTGGCCAGGGCCGCCAGGATGGTGACGTCGACGTTGAACGAGAGGAACCGGACCGAGCCGTCGCACATCAAGATGTTCATCCCGCCGGTATGTCCGCTGCCCCAACCTCGTTTGCACGTGTTGTCGTCACCGCCGACCCCGCCGGCGTGAACCCCGTCCGGCTTCCAACACTTGTTGTAGCTGGTGCCGAGGGTTCGACTCTCGAGCGAGAACGAGGACTGGTTGTACGATGCGTAGGTGTAGGCCCAGAAAGTCGCCCGGCGGGTCACATCCGTGAACGTACACTCGCCGACGGCGATCGTGTTGGAAAGCCCGTCCGTGATGCTCGAGACCCTTTCGGGTCCGCCCATCACCGACACGCTGGTCTTGTTCCCAGGTGCATTCGTGCCGAGGGCGGTCTGGGCCGGCACGCCATTGTAAGCCGCGGCCGTGCCGTGCAACACTCCCTTATAGCTCTGGAGCAGCGTATAAGTTGGCTGCCAGTACTCCGGCTCGAACGTGTCCCAGAACCCCTCGCCGGTGACGTTATAGCTCACGCCGGAGCAGGCCCGATAGCTGCCGTGCCTCCACTGATTGCCGCTGTCAGGTCCGGACGCCGGCTGCTCCAACGTCCCAGCAAGCGGGTCGGACGGGCACTCGTAGGTCTTTACCCGCTGCTGGCCGACTGCGCGGTTCGCAGCAGTATTGTTCAATGCCAACTGGTTGTACTGCTTGTACAGGGCGTCCTGCTCGATATACGGGAGGAGCTCGATCGCCCAAGTGGTGTAACAGACAGTCCCGTTCTGGCCGGTCTGCATGCCGCCAGGGGGGAAGGTGCCGCGGGCGTCGTGGTGGTTGTGCAGGGCGAGGCCAATCTGCTTCAGATTGTTCGAGCAGGCCATGCGATTGGCGGCCTCGCGAATCTTTTGCACGGCGGGCAGCAACAACCCGATCAGGACCGCAATGATGGCGATGACCACAAGCAGCTCGATCAGGGTGAAGCCTCGACGAGTGCCCGTACTGGGGCGGAAGTGACACATGGTAACACCTCACAAGAAAAGGAATGGGAAGGAAGCTCAGGGTAACCCACGCTGGCGACCGGACCAGACGTGGTTCAGCCACCCCATCTGTCGACTTATCCTCGAACCGTTGCGTTGACTTATATCCGAACCGTTCACCACAAGCAAAGAAAAACTCGGGGCCTTCCCCACAGGCTTGCGCTTCCAGAAGAGCAAGAGTCCACGATTTTAGCAGAGGACACAACAGCTCCGTCACCTAGCTTGACTCGTCCTTCTACCTCGGCCAGTGAACAAGCGCCGCTGAAGCTCCGGGCTACTTCTTCTTGCCTTCCAGCTTGAACTCGAACTGGTTTGGTCCCGAAGCCTGGACATGGGCGGTCAGGTCGCTGGCGGTGTTGTAGCGCTCGGGAAGGTACTCCTCGGCCACGGGTTCGCCGCCGGCCCCCTTCGCTCCACCGGGCAAGATGCGGGAAGCGCTGATCTCGACGCGGTGTGTACCTTCCTTGGCCAGGAACTCAAACCGCCCGTTCTTGATCTTTCCCGGGTCGGGGCCGAGAGACTTTGTGGTGGGAACGAAAAGGATGTCTCCTTCCTCAACCGGCTTGCCGTTATAGGTGACGTTCCCCATCACCTTGTGCATGCGGGGACCCGAGGAACAACCGAGCGCGACCAGCGGAACGGCGAGCAGAGCGAGCGAGCAAAGGGACCGGAGCATGAGGTTCCTCCAAATCAGAACTGGGGATGGTAAGCGTTCATGATGCCACACTGCATGCCACACTGCCACACTGCCACACAGATGGAGCATTTTCGTGTACCATCTTTGCCGATAGCGTGATAAGATTCCATCGGCAGGTGGTTGAAGAGGGAGCACCCAATGAGCCGCAACTCGATTGCAAACACGCTGAAGAATCTCCTGTATGGTATGGGTTCGGTTCTGGAAATCTGGCCAGAGCCGAATTACCGGCCCGCGCGGTTGTCTCTTGAGCGGACCGATTGGGAGGCACTTTGCGGCGATGCCGCGAAGGTTAGCCAGGATTGGTGGGCTGCCTGGAAGAGGTTGCGCTCGGAGCGAACGCATGTCGGATGAACCATCTGGGCGCCCAAATGATCCCCTAACAGTCCAGGAATCAGCACCGAGCCAGCCGATCGTGGTTGCAGAAGCTGCGGCACCAGTGGCTGAGGCAAGCCAGTCGGTTGTTGTTGATGCATCCACTTTATCGGCTTCAACTCCTGCCCAAGTCTCCTTCACCGCTTCGATTGCCAGTTCCTTCTCAATGCCCTTGCCTCCGCCAGAGATTGTGAAGCAGTACAGCAAGTTTATCCCCAACGTCGGAGAACGCTTGCTGGCCATGGTGGAAGAAGAAACGCGACATCGCCGAAAGTTGGAAATGCAAGAAGTTGAAGCAACCATCGAAGATCGAAGGGCACAACGAACAGAAAATGCGCGTGGTCAGTATTGTGCCTTGGCTATTGGTCTCGGAGCACTAATTGCCGGAGCAGTTACCTCGATTCTAGATCATCCCATCGCCGGTAGCCTGTTTGGCACGGGAGGCGTCGGTGGATTGGTGGTCGCCTTCCTCTGGAGAAGACCGAGTGCGACAGGAACGGAGCAGTCTGCTGCTAGAAAGCCCATTGCTGAGGCTTCTCCTGATCAGAAGTAATCAAACCAGTTCCCAAGCACCAGACAGCGGCACAAAGCCACCTGCCGCCCTCCGCGCCATCTCGGCGCCAGACCTTGAACAGCTTATCGACCAGGCGCCGGCTCAGTTCCGCGTCGGGCACCGCCTGTTGCAGTTCCGTGTCGAGCGCTTTCTAGCCGTGCGACCAGTCCATCTCGGCGTGAGCTTGGCCTGCACAGTCCCTACGGCCACCCCTGCCAACCCGACGACTTTCGCCGCCCGTACCGGTTCCGTTGACGCTCTGGCAAGAACGGAGCTATAATTTTTCAGTCCGAGTTCGGAAACCTCGGGCCGTCCCGGAATTGCTAACTGCTCCTGCAATGCGGTCTTTGCCGTAGGCGACTGGTGTATCATGGCCTCGGAACCCCCTGCCAAGGGCGCACGCCATTCCATTCGCATCGGCAAATATGAAGTGTTGCGGCACATCGCCACCGGCGGCATGGGCGCCGTCTACAAGGCGGTCGATGTCGATCTCGGCCGGGAAGTGGCCTTGAAGGTGATGCCGCCGGAGATGGCCGCCAGGCCGGGCATGCTCGAACGCTTCCGTCGCGAGGCCCAACACGCCGCCAAGCTCCGCTACAAGCACATCGTCTCCATCTACGACTTCGGCGAGGCCAGCGGCACCTTCTTCCTCGCCCTGGAATTCGTCGACGGCATCGATCTGCTCGAATACATTCGCCGCAAAGGTCGGCTCGAGCCGGACGAATCCCACCGCATCCTCATCCAGGCGGCCAAGGCGCTGGCGCATTACCACCAACTCGGCATTGTGCACCGCGATATCAAGCCGTCCAACTTCCTCATCACCCAGCGCCGCGGCCGGCCTTTCATCAAGCTGACCGATCTCGGCCTGGCCCGGACTCCGAACGCGGACGACTGCCGGATTACCGGCATCGGAACCACCGTCGGCACGATCGATTACATGGCGCCCGAGCAGGCCCGCGATAGCGGGGCGGCCGACATCCGCAGTGATCTCTACGCGCTCGGCTGCACCTTCTACCACATGCTGACCGGTCAAGCGCCGTTTGCGGAAGGCGGCTTGGCCGAACGGCTCTACAAGCATATGGAAGCCGAGCCGGCCGATGTCCGCCAGTTTAACCCGCACGTGCCGGAGAGCCTGATCCAGATCCTCCGGCGCTTGCTGGCCAAGCAGCCGGCCGACCGCTATCAGACACCCACCGAGTTGCTGAAAGACTTGCTGCCGCATCGGGAACAGCACGGCAACGGGTCCCGGCCGGACCAGGCCGCGGCGGCGGGGCGCGGTATCCTCCCCACCGGTGTAACCCAGCCGAAGATCGCTTCGGACTCCGACCGCCGGGCCCTACTCGCCGGCCTGGCCCAGGAGGTGGACGCCGGCACGACACCGCCGCGACGCAAGCCGGGATCGTCGGCAACCATTGTTCGGCCGCGTCTTCCCGGACGCAAGGCCGACGACACGCGCGAGAACCCAGCCAGCGCGCCCCAGACGTTGCCGGCACTCCCCACCTGGTGGCCCTTTGCCCTCCTCGGGGCCATTGCCCTGATCGTGGCGGTGGTGAGCGTGGCCCTGGCGCTGCGGCCGGGGGCCGGGAGTCGAGGGTCAGGGGTCGGAGGTCGGAAGTCTGTACCGAGTACTCCAAGCCCTCTTCCCCGACCCGCGCCCTCCGATCCCCGACCCCCGGCCACGGATCCGCCGGCGCCGCTCGTGGAGCCTCGGCCACCGTCACCCGAGAAGGTGGAAACGCACTTCCCCACGCTGTACCAACCACGCACCGCTCTTGGGTTCCCACCAGGTTTTCGGGACGCTTGAGGTTTTTTTCGGAAGATCGCGCCCCGGTGTTCGTTGTTGTACAGTGAACGGGGCCCCGGTGCTCCAGATTCTGGATCGCCAGCACATCCGGCCTGGTTTCCCGCTTGCGGATCTCTTGTCCAAACCGAAATTCTCGAGCGAGCCTGTCACATTCGTTCGAAGCTGCCGTAGATGAAGAGGCACGGCCCTGCGCGATCGTACCGTGCAGGGCCAAAACCCATCAGGTCGCAGGGAGGATCGACATGGTGAACCGGAAACCGTTCCTGATCGTTCTCGCCGTGGGTCTCGCCGGCTCTCGCTCCCTGGCCCCGGCTGCCGAACCCAAGCTGGAATTCGTCGTGCAGACAGGGCATACCAACCTGGTCAGCGCCCTGACCTGGAGCGGCGACGGGCAGCGCGTGCTCACGGGGTCCATTGACGGGACCGCGATTCTGTGGGATGCCCGCGCGTCAAGGAGTTGAGCAAGTGGCAGCAACACCCGGTCATCAGCAAGCCGACCAGCGTCCGTGATTTCCCGGTGAGCAAGCCGTGACCGGCTTGGGACGCTAGACGATCCCGTTAATGACGCGGTTCGTCTCTTAGCCTCGTCAGGGTCAAGACAATTCTGATCGGCACTTTTTGGGGAAGAAAGCGTCCTGGAATCCGTTCTCCGGATGGTACGTCTCTTCCGACTACTTCTTCCATGAATTGTAGCTGGAGGGCTGCTCAGGTAGCTCCTGCAACGGCTTGTCACGTCGACGGAGCAGCACCGTAGATGAAGAGGGCCGGACGGCCAACGGGTTCTGACCGCCAAGGAAACACCTTTGCAAAAGGAAACGCCATGACTGCGATTGCTTGTCCGTTCTGTCAGGTGCAGCTTCCCGCCAACGACCTGGCCGAGGGTTGGTGCGACAACTGCGGCAAGAAACTTCCTGCCTTCGTACGGTCGGAAGCAGCACGCGCGGGGATTCGTCCAGCGGGTCCAACGATCCCCCCAGTGTCCTGGAAAGCGCTCTCGACTTCCGAAGCACCGACCGCTGGCACGGCGCCGACGGGAAGCGGCAACCGCCGCAAGACGATGATCACGCTGCGCGGCCGGAACGAATGGATGACCGAGAGCCTCCCATCGCTTTGCATGTGTTGTGGTAGCCCCGCGACGAGTACCAAAGAGAAAAAGTTCGGCTGGTTCCCGCGCTGGATCTCCCTGCTGGCCCCCATCGGCGGTCTACCGTTCCTGATCGCCCTGATGCTGTCGCGGAAGATGATGACCGTGAAGATTCCGCTCTGCCAGCGCCATCGTCGTCCCTGGCTACGGCAGCAATTGTTTGCGGTATTGGTTCTGGCGTACGTGCTGGTGCTGCCTTGGTTGCTGATCACCCTGAGCGTCGCGGCGGAGAAGACCTGGAGCCGAGGCAATCCAGGGAGCCTGGCGCTCCTTTTCGGATGGTTCCTGGGTTTTCCGATCCTGTTCGTGCTCCTCTTTGTGGTAAAGCGCCTTGCCCCTCACGTCAAAAAGATCACCACGGATAGCATTACCCTGGGTGGAGTCAGCGAAGACTTTGCTCAGCAGCTGCACGGCCGGGCGTGGCGCTAACTCTGCGTGCATGATTGGGCATCGGCTGTGGGATAGGATTCCGATCCTGTCTGGGCCGTTCGACAGGATCGGAATCCTATCCCACAGCCGATTGACGCACGGGGATTTGGTGCTCAGAAGGTGTCAACCGTTGGCTCTGGACTACCGCCCCGCCGGGGCTAAGACACTCCCGACCAGCGCTCTTTGGGAAGAAACCGCCCCGAAAGCCGTTATCCCAATGGTACGTCGCTCCTGCCGAAAGGGCAGGATTCTCTTGAGGAGATCCACGCATGAACTGGCGTAGCCTGATACTGGCGGTCCTGGTCGCGAGTATTCCCGCCCCCAGCTGGGCCCAGGACAGCAACGACCTGGCCAAACAGGCCAAGCAGATTTTCACGACCTACTGCTACCGCTGCCACGGGCAGAATGGCGCTGCCGAAGGCAGCTTCAACGCCGTTCTGGATCTGCCAACGCTGGGCGGCAAGGTGCGCCCGGGCGATCCGGCCAAATCGCGCGCGTACAAGCGCATGTCCGCCGAGACCATGCCGCCCGAAGACGAAAAACCGCGCCCCAAGGCAACCGAAATCGCCACCATCGAAAAGTGGATCAAAGCCGGCGCCCCCGTACCGAAAGAAGAAACCCTCAAGCCGCGCCTCTTCGTCTCGCTCGGCGACGAGCTGTCTGCCCTGCAAAGGTTCCTGCGCAAAGCGAATCGCGAAGACCGGCACTACCTCCGCTTCTTTACGCTGCGCCACCTGCACAACCTGCCGCCGGAGAAAGTCCGGGATGCCGACCTACGAAGCTACCGGGCCGCTCTGTCGAAGCTCATCAACAGCCTGAGCCGGAAGAAGGATATCGTGGTTCCCGACAAGGCGGACGAGGCCGGCACGCTCTACGCCGTCGACATCCGCAAACTCGACTGGGACACCAAAGACCTGTGGGGCGAGATTCTGAAGGTCTACCCCTACGGCCTGAAACATGATCAGTACCCCAATGTGCGGGCCACGCGCGACCTGGCCGAGGAAGTGTATGAGCTGGCCGGCACGAAGATCCCCGTGCTCCGGGCGGATTGGTTCATTACCACCGCGGCGCGCCCGCCCTTGTACTACACCCTGTTGCAACTGCCGACGCACGCCCGCCAGCTGGAACGCGAGCTCGGCGTCCATGTGGCGCAGAACTTCCGGACCGCCAAGCTGAGCCGGGCCGGCTTCAATGGTAGCGGTATTTCGGGAAACAACCGGCTCGTAGAGCGACATGCCTCGGACGCCGGCGCCTACTGGAAGAGCTACGATTTCAAATCCAGCACGGGCCGGGGCAACCTGTTCGTGTTCCCACTCGGTCCCGAGTTCCCGGAGAACCCCTACCCGCGCAACGCCTTCCGGCACGACGGGGGAGAGATCATTTTCAACCTGCCCAACGGTTTGCAGGGGTATTTCCTGGTGGATGGCAAGGACAACCGCATTGACGCCGGGCCGATCGAAGTCGTCAGCGACGTCAAGAAGATTTCGGGCACGCCGCTGATCGTGAGCGGACTCTCGTGCATGGCCTGCCACCAGCACGGCATGATTCCACTCAAGGATCAAATCCGCGAGGGCCACATCCTGGGCGGCGCCGCCCGCGATCTGGTCAGTAGGCTCTACCCCGAAGCGACCGAGATGAATCGACTCGTGCAGAAAGACAAACAACGCTTCCTGATCGCTCTGGAAGAGTCCATCGGGCCGTTCGTGCAGACGGGCGAGGAGGCCAAGGAGTCGATCGAAGATTTTCCCGAGCCGATTAGCGCCATCGCACGCTGGTATCTGCTCCAGGAAATGACGCTGGAGGAAGCGGCTCGGGAACTGGGGCTGAAGGAGGCGAAGGTGCTCCAGGGGGCGATCGAGGCCAACCCGCGTCTGCAAGAGTTGGGGCTGTATCCGCTGGCGAAGGGGAATGCCATCAAACGTGAGGTCTGGGAGAATACCGCCTTTGCATTCTCGCCGTTCCAGGAGGCGGCCCGCGAACTCAAGTTGGGCCTGCCGCAACGGTGATGCGGCTCCCCGCGAAACAGACCAGACATCCTCAACCCGATCGTGTATCCGCGAATTCTTTCAGGAGAGAACAGCATGCTTCGTATACAGCGGTTGCCGCTCGCATCCGTCGGCTGGACGAGTGTGATGATCCTGGGGTTGTTGCTCGCGCCACCGGCGCACGCCAGTGCCGAGCTGCGAACGGTGTTGGCCGAGGTGGCGGCGGATCTGAAAAAACTCCTCGACGGCCAGAATGACGATGCCCTGGCGATTGGTCAGTTCACCGGCCCGCCGAATCTGCCGACCTCGGCGGGGCCGGGCATCGTGCAAATTCTCTCCGAAGAGTTGCAGAAGAAGGGCATCCAGGTGAAAACGCGGGCCAAACTGGGAGTGCGCGGACGTTACCACCTGGCGGAGCTGCCCGCCGAGCACCCCGACGATGCCCGCCTCGGGGTCAAGGTGCTGGCCGTCGAGATCGAAGTGAATGTCGAAGATGCGTTTGGCAAACCGCTGGGCGATCTTTCCTTCAAGCGCAAGATTCGCGGCGAAGCCACGGTCCTGGACATGGTTGGAGTGCCGGCCTCCCTGCCGCCCCAGGGCACCGAACGTGAACGGGACCAGGAACTGCGCCATCAGCTCATCGAGCCGAAGCCGGAGATCCGAGGGACCGTAATTCGCTCGAAGGCCGGTAGCCCCTATGGCATCGAGATCCTGGTCAACAAGAGAGCTCGCCCGGCGGAGACGAAGGATGACCTGCCGTTTGTGCGCATCCAGCAGAAGGAAATCTACGCGGTTCGCGTGATCAACGAGACGGACTCCGAAGTGGCCGTGCAACTGCACATCGACGGCCTAAGCATGTTCGCCTTCAGCCAATTGCGCCAGCCACCGACCCTGGCCGGCGGCAGGGACAATCCCAGCAAGGGAGAGCCCTTGTATACGGCGATGATTGTGCCACCCAGGAAGGGCAACAGACCCGGCACGGAGATTCTCGAAGGCTGGCACCGCAACAATAACAAGGGCGGGTTGGATAGTTTTCTGGTGACCGAGTATGCGAAAGGCGCCGCGGCCACGCTGAATCACACCACCAACATTGGCACGATCACTGCGACTTTCCAGGCGGCTTGGCCGGAAGGCCAAAGTCCTCCCGTGGATGAACCGGGCAAGCGTCGGGGCGGCACCGGCGATGCCACCGGCTTCGGCCCCCCGACGGGCGACGGGCTTCAGGAAGTGAAACGCAACCTCGGCGTGATCCGCGATTCGATCAGCGTGCGCTATACCAAGACCAAGTGAGCCGGGAAAGGGGAATGGTTCAAAAGGGCCCGTTTCCCGGTGGCACGCCCTGAGTCTTCGAAGGGCATGTCGTCCCAGCCCCACGCCCTTCGAAGACTCAGGGCGTGCCACCCACGTTGGAATCATGCCCGAGAAAGGAAGTGCCACGATGCGCTCTATCGCTTGCTGTTGGGTGCTGTGCGGTCTCCTCTGCGCGACCAGCGCCTTCGGAGCCGAAGAGGGCAAAAACCCGCCGATCCTGGCCCTGGATGCCGGTGGACATACCGCACGGGTCTGGAAAGTGCTCTTTCGCCCCAACAGCACGGAGTTGATCACGGTCTCGGAGGACAAGACGGTCCGGATTTGGGACGTGGTCACCGGGGAGTCCCTGCGAGTGTACCGGCTGCCGAGTGGTCCCGGTCCCCAGGGGAAACTGTTCGCGGCGGCTATTTCTCCTGACGGCCAGACTCTCGCCGTCTCCGGATTCGGCTATTTCGAAGGGAAGCAACACCTGGTTCCCATCTATCTGCTCTCGCTGACGGCAGGGCGCCTCGACCGCGTCCTCTTGGGGCATACGGACGCGGTCGGTACCCTGGCCTTCGCGCCCGATGGCCGAAGCTTGGCCTCGGCGGGTGGGGATCACACAGCCCGCCTGTGGGACGTGGCCACCGGACGATCCCTGCACGTCCTTCAGGGACATACCCAGACCATCTACGGCGTGGTCTTTTCCCCGGACGGCCGGCAGCTCGCCACGGCAGCACACGACAAAACGGGGCGGATCTGGTCCACGAGTACCGGTCAGACGGTCGCCGTGTTGCAAGGACATGACAGAGAGCTCTCTTGCATTGCCTGGAGCCCGGATGGCCAGATGGTCGCCACCGGGAGCGATGATCAGTCGATTCGGCTCTGGAGCCCCGAGGGGACATTCCGCACGAGTTTTGCCAATCGGGGAAGCGAGATCACGTCCCTGGCCTTCACTCCCGACTCCCGGCAGTTACTCTTCTCCAAGGCCACGGTCGTCGGCAGGCGGACTTCCGAGTTCGGTTGTTTTGTGCTCGACCTCGCGACCGGCGCGGAACGCCTCCACTTCGCTCAGCATACCGCTCGCGTCCTGTTCAGTACGGTTTCGTCCGACGGCCAGCTGGCCGCTTCGACCGGAGGCGACAACCACGAGACCTTCGTCTGGCGCCTTGGCAATGGCAGCGTGGTCCACCGCCTGGCCGGCAAAGGTCGAATCAATTATAGCGCCGCCTGGAGCCCCGACGGCACGAGCGTGGCCTGGGGCCACGCCAGCACCGCCCCGGCAGTCCGGGCCGCCAATCCCCTGCAACACTCGTTTCGTCTGGCGAATCTCCAATTCGCCGCCACCCCCGACGCCCGCTTCCAGCGGGGTCAGCTCTTCCGCGGCGTCCTGTCCCTGCAAAGTGTGCAACCAGGCACAGTAACCGTCATGCAAGGCCAGCAGACTGTTGCTCTCTTAAAGCTCCCCAAAAGCAACGAACTGGTGCAGTGCTTCACCCTGATGGGCAACATGGCGGTCGTCGGCAGCAACCAGGGTCTGCACTTGTTTGACGTCCGTACGGGTAAGCAAGCCGGCGAGTTCGTGGGGCACAGCGACGGCGTCTGGGCCGTCGCTCCCTCGCCCGATGGCCGCTATTTGCTCTCGGCCTCACAAGACCAGACCCTGCGTATTTGGGGACCCATGCGGGATAAGCTGCTGCTGTCGTTGTTCTTTGCCGAGAACGCCTGGATCGCCTGGACCCCCGAGGGGTATTACGCCGCCTCGCCGACGGGCGAACGGCTCATGGGTTGGCAAGTGAACAATGGCCTGGACCAGTTGGCCAGCTATTATCCCGCCACCCAGTTCCGCCAGACGCTGTACCGGCCCGATGTCATCCAGCAATTGTTGAGCGCCGGGAGCGTCGCCCAGGCGCTGGAAGCCGCCAACAAGTTGCGCGGCAAATCCGGTTCCTTCACCGACGTCAGCAAGGTGTTACCCCCCAAAGTCACCATCGTCGATCCCAAGCAGAGTGGCGTCCGTCTGACCAAGCCGAGTCTGGAAGTCCAGGCCGTTGCCCTGAGCGTGGGGCAGCAGCCGGTCAAGGCCATGCGGCTGCTCGTCGATGGCAAGTTGCTGCTCGGGCCAGAGGGCGTCAAGACATTTGCCACGCCCCGCCTCGGAGAAGTCCGCGCCTCCTGGACCGTGCCGTTAACGCCCGGCAAGCACCGGCTGACGGTCCAGGCCGACAGCACGGCCAGCCAGGGCAGCTCAGACCCAATCGAGGTCTTTTATGCGGGCGAAGAAGTCTCCGAGACAGTCTCCTTGCCGACCTTGTACGTGCTGGCCATCGGCATTTCAGCGTACCCGGGCAACTTGAAGCTCGATTATGCCGCCCGCGATGCCCAGGTCATCGCCCAAACGTTTCAGGACAAGAGCAAGCTGCTGTTCCGCAAGGTCGAGGTCAAGCTGCTCACCGATGGCCAGGCCAAGCGGACAGATATCCTGAAAGGACTGGGCTGGCTGCGCCAGGAAATGACACAAAACGATTACGGCGTGTTTTTCTTTGCCGGTCACGGCGAGAAGGATGCCGATGGCAGCCTGTATTTTCTGCCGAGCGATGGGGACCCCAAGGACTTGCCGACCACGGCGGTGCTGGGCGAGCAACTCAAGAAAGCCCTCCTCGCCCTGCCGGGAAAGGTGACCGCCTTGCTCGATGCGTGCCATTCCGGGGGCATCGGCATCGGCATCGGCCGCCGGGATCCTTCCGGGCCCACGGACGATCTGGTCCGCGATCTGCTAGCCGAGGGGAGCGGGTTGGTGATCATGACCTCGGCGACCGGGCGCGAGTTTGCCTTGGAGAATAACGAACACCGGCATGGCAACTTCACGCTGGCTGTGGTGGAGGGCCTCTCGGGGAAGGCCGACAACAACAAGAATGGCATCGTGTACGTGACCGACTTGGAGGCCTATGTCGCCAAGCGCGTCAAGGAACTGAC
>JBGQLF010000057.1:0-14947 GCA_041499985.1 Gemmataceae bacterium | reverse complement strand
GAGCCGGCCAAAGATCGAGGCCGATGAGCAGGCCAAGCAGACCGGTCAGCAGATAGAGCGACAGGTTGCTTTCCTGGCGGAAAGCTTCGTGGGTGTGCGAAATCTCGCGGTGCATGCGCAGCTATCCGTCCCGGGTACAAAGCGGGTCATTCAGGGTCGAGATCCGTAACTGACGGATGACTGTCAGGCTATGGCCGCTACGCGGCCAAGTCAAGCAGGATCGGCTGGCTGCACGTGCAACGTGTACTCCCACAGGCCGAGGTCGTCGCGCTGGCGCGTCAGGCGAAAACTGCAATTGAACACCTGGGACCGTTGCCAGCCGTTGCGCTTGGGCGCGGCTGCGTAGCCGGTGCGGCGGTAATGCAGGATGCGAAAGACGATTTCGTCACCGCGGGCATCGATGATCCAGTATTCGGGAATGCGAGCCTGGTGATAAATGTGGCGGAGATCCACTGTGTCCTTGTGCACCGAGCTGTCGCTGACGATTTCCATGAGCCAGTCCGGTCTGCCTTCCAATTCGACATACTGCCCCTTTCGATCTTTGCGCGGCACCATTCGAATGAGTCCGGACTGGAGGCTAGCCTTCTTGACCAAAACCCCATCAGGAATAGAAGACAGCCCTACCGCTTCGTTACTGACCTGTGCACCATCCGGGTAATACTTGCCGAGCTGTTGCTCTCGGTTCAGGCCAATAAGGACGTAATTGACTTCACTCTTCACCTGGCTATGGGTTTCCAGTTCTTCGCCGCTCATGTCAATAAAGATCTCCTGATTGATGAACGCAGGCCGGACGTGATAAGGAAAATCATCGGACGTGGTCCAGGCACGGAAACCGGCGTGCGTGCCGGCGCTGGCCGGGATGCGGATCGTATGCCTATCCAACGTGATGCCACTGGGGAGGCCGTCGTCCTGTCGTCGTGACTTCCGCTGCTGTTTCGTGGTAACCGTTGCCATCGGCCTTACTCCATGCGATCGAAACTGTAACAGGAGGATCGCTTCCCACAATTGCCCGACTGGACTTATCATGCCAGAGAGGAAGCCTTGCTGCCAATGCCAATGGGGAGCCCCTGCCATGTCCGTCTACTACCTGCTCGAGGACGCGACCTGGTTCCAACAATTCCGCTCGGCCCTCGCCGCCAGCTGGCAGAAGCGCAGTTTCGAGCCTTGCCGTTCACTCTGTTCGGCTCTCCTGCCCGCGGTTGCCACCTTCCGGGAACGGTACCACACCGGAGCCGAGGAGCCGGTGTTGTGCCAGGTTGCCCGCGATCTGCCTTTTGATCGGACCTACTGGAGCTACTTGGTCGGCGAACTCCTGTTCTTGGGCGCCGTCGAAATCCCCGAGATTCAGATCGCTCCCGAAACGCTCCGCTGCCTCCTCGCACCCGATCAGTACCCGGAGCGCGACGTCGCGCGTGAACGCTTCGCTCCGATCCAACAAGCCCATTTCGGTACAGGCGACTTGCGAATCGGCAGCCGAATCTATCGCCCCGAACAGGTCGGTTTCAACGACTCAGCCGATGTGGCCCGTCTGGCGTGTTATCTGGCTGCGGTCGATCCGGATTCCTGGACCGTGGCTGACCTGGCCGCTTTGCGCGAACTTCCCGACGAGGAGGACCGGGCCGACGAATTGGAGTTCGCGCGCGAGTGGTTTCCCGCTTTGCGCGAGCTGTACCAGCAGGCCGCCGCACGCGGCCAGGTGATCGTGTGCGAGATTCTCTGAAAATGTCCACGATTCTTGCTGCCGCACCGGGAGCACCCCGTTACAATCGCTGCCATGGGTGCAACTACTACCGTTCCCGCCGACATCTCTCCTTCCCATGTGCGCTATGGCGTTCTGGGTTTTGCTTGCAGCCTGTCGCTGCTGACGTATCTCGATCGCATCTGCATCATGCGCGTGCAGGAGAACATTCAAAGTGATCTGGCTCTGTCCCAGGTCCAGATGGGTTGGGTGTTCTCTGCTTTTTCGGTGGGCTACATGCTCTTTGAGGTGCCGGGCGGTTGGATGGGCGATGTCTGGGGCTCCCGCCGGGTGCTCACGCGCATCGTGCTCTGCTGGTCGCTGTTCACCGCCTTGACTGGCTGGGCGGATCAACTGCTGGGTCTGGGTCTTGGGGTCGATTGGACGACTCCTACCCTTCTGTTTGGCACCCTTTTGCTGGTGCGCTTCCTGTTCGGCTGCGGCGAGGCCGGGGCGTATCCCAATCTGTCGCGCGTGGTCGGCAGCTGGTTTCCCTTCAGCGAGCGGGCATTTGGGTTGGGAGCCATCTGGATGTGTGCCCGCCTGGGTGGGGCCCTGGCGCCCACCGTCATCGGCCAGCTGAGCCTGCGCTATGGGTGGCGGCAAGCGTTCGGCATCTTGGGGCTCATGGGGGCGATCTGGTGCGTGTTCTTCTATCGCTGGTTCCGCGATGTCCCCGAAGAAAAACCCGAGTGCAACGCCGCCGAGCGCGCCTTAATTCGAGCAGGCCCCCATTCCTGGAAGGCGGAGCAGGCCGCACCGTCGGAACTGGCGATTCCGTGGCGCCGGCTGCTCGCGAGCCCCAATGTCTGGGCGCTGTGTCTCGCTTCGTTCGGCGTGAGCTTCGGCTGGTACTTCTATCCGACGTGGCAGCCGCGCTACCTCAAAGATGTTCACCAGATCCAATTTCAGGATTCGGAGATTCTTACTGGGCTGCCGTTCCTCTGCGGCGCCGTTGGTTGCCTGATTGGCGGCAGACTGTCGGACATCCTGGTGCGCACCACGGGGAGCCGCCGCTGGGGGCGCAGCCTCTTGGGCATCGCCGGCTTTACTGGAGCAGGGCTGTGTGTGTGGGCCACTGGATGGGTGAGCGAGGCCTGGCAGGCCGTGGCGCTGCTGTGTCTGGCCAATCTGGTGAACGATCTCGCGATTCCACCGATCTGGGCTGTCTGTGCTGATATCGGCGGCCGGTATGCCGGGACCCTTTCCGGAGCGATGAATATGGCGGGAGGCGTGGGTGCGATTCTGAGTCCTGCCCTCACGCCGGTGCTGCTCCAGTACTATGAATGGCCGACGATTTTCGCTATCCTGGCCTCCGCGTGGTTCATCGCCGCCCTTGCCTGGGTGCGCATTGATGCCACCGAGACCTTCCCGCAAGATACTTAGAACTGGCGGACAGAACGTAGCCACAAGCGTCTCGCTTGTGAGCTAACTGCCTACAAGCGAGACGCTTGTGGCTACGATACCAACTTCCCGCCGGGATTTTGTCCGGTAGCTCTTAGAGTGGTGGAGTGCTGAAGGATGAGTGCTGGGTCTCTTGCCACTCACTACTCCACCCCTCATCATTTGGGGAACACGCGCCGGGTTTGCGTCGTAGAACGAGGAACGATGAATCAGGCATGCTTCTGTTCATCGTTCCTCGTTCATCACTCATCATTCCTGTGGAGGTGGTAGTTCTTTGCTCGGTCCCATCTTTGTTCGTGAATGGCTAACGGTTCCTCGGCGGCAGCGACATTACGTAGTGCGTACGGCCTACCTGGGACTGCTCTGGGTCCTCGGCTTGACGGCCTGGCAAGCGACGGTCGGCTGGAGCCAGACCGCCACGCTTGGCGACACCGCGCGCTTCGGCCTGTTCGTGTTTCAGTTGTTCGCGTACATGCAATTGGTGCTGCTGATCTTCTTCGCGGCGCTGTCGGGCGCGAGTGCCGTCACGCGCGAGAAGGATCGACGGACTTTCATCCTGGTGCTGATGACCGATCTGCGCAATTACGAGATTGTTCTTGGCAAACTCCTCGGCAGTCTGTTGCCGATCGTGCTGCTGCTGTTGGGGATGGTTCCCGTCCTGACGCTGACGCTGCTCCTGGGAGGCGTAGCACCGATCCAGGTCGTGCAGGCGGGTCTCATCATTGCTGCCACTTCCTTCGTCGCCGGGTCGCTGGGAGGGCTGGTCGCCCTGTGGCGCGACAAGACCTTTCAGGCCTTGGCCTTGACGGTGTTGTTTGTGGTGCTCTATGTCTGCGTCATCCGCGGGCTGGTGGTCCTACCAACTCTCGCGAGTGGCATTCCAGGGCTGCAAGCCCTGGTGACGGACAGCGTCGTGGAAAGCGCGCAGAAATGGCTCGATCCCTTGCTGGCGCTTCAGAGTGTGCTGGAGCCCGTGACGGAGACGGAAACGGCCGTCGCCCCCGCCTATGGTTTTGTCGGCGTCATGGTGTTGTTGAGCAGTCTGCTCAATCTCTGGGGTATCTTGCGTTTACGGGTGTGGAACCCTAGTGGCGAGCCAATCATGCAGCGGGAACGACCTGGGGAAGAAGAAGCGGAGGAGAGAGATCGGCTCAAGGCTCATGCGGCTCCCGGAGTGGCCCGGCCGGTGTGGGCCAATCCCATCCTGTGGCGTGAAATCGCCACGCGGGCCTACGGTCGGCGACCGCTCCTGGTCAAAATCGCTTATTTCATCGTGCTGGCGCTCGTCTGCTACTCCGCGCTGGAACCCCTATGGACGGGGGGCACACGCCCACTCTTCTTCGCGGCCTATGGCCTGGTCCCCGTGGCGATCCTCAGTCTGCTCCTGCTCAGCGCCCAGGCGGTCACCGCGATTACTTCCGAGCGCGACGGCGGTGCCCTCGACCTGCTGCTGGTCACCGATTTGACACCCAACGAATTCATCTTCGGCAAGCTCTGGGGCATCTGTTATAACACCAAGGAATACCTCTTACCGCCGCTCTTGTTGGCCTTAGTGTATGCTCGGCTCGGCCTGCTCGCGACCGCCCCCCCCGCACATCCCGAGTTGCTGGCCTCGCGCAACCTCGAATCGTACTTCTGCGTGGCGAGTGGCGAGTTGATCTTGCTGGCGTTTGCAGCCGTGCTCGGGATCCATGTAGCGCTGCGCAATGTCAACAGCCAACTCGCGATCGTCAACGCCCTGGGCACCGTGTTTTTCCTGTCCGCGGGCACCTTGGTCTGCATTTACCTCATCTTGATCAATGGCCGGTTCGAATATCAGTGGTTCAGCTTCGTCTTCTTCCTGGCGGCCGGCATTGGCGGCTTCTGGTGGGTCTTGAGCGCGGATCGCCCGTCACCCGCGCTGACGCTGGCCAGCTGGGTGTGCCCCGTGGGCGTGTTCTACACGGTGACGAACATCTTGATCGGCAAGCCCGGCTCCCAGGAATCGGCCGATCCGCTGTTACCGTTCCTGGTGGTCGCAAGTGCGTTCGGCTTCACGCTGGCTGCCATGCTCGTTCCGCTCTTGAGCGAGTTTGACATTGCGCTCGGACGCACGACCGCGGGACAGGAATAGATCAACGATCGCGAAAAAAACGTGCCATCAGAGACTAAGGACTATCGCGGCCTACGAGTCCCATCCTGTCCACGATTCCCTTAGGAGTGAACGGTGACCTCATCGAATAGGCAGGAAGTTCATTTGATTGGCCCACTCCTCCGCCTCGGTCGCGGCCCAGATCAGAATCAGGTCCTCGATGATTGGCGCCAAGGGAGTGCGCTGCTGTGCAAGCAGTAGGCCACTGAGAAACTGCCCGGATGCCAACCGGGCCCTTGCGGCCCCTGGCATGGTTCTGATATCGTGCGAGACCACAATCAGTTGGTTGGCAGCCGCGTAGTCCAGGACTTCGTCGTCCGCACTCCGCTCCAGTCCGAGCTCGCGAAGTCTCCAGAAGTCGATCGCCGGTTCCCGTTGCGTTACTCCACGGATGATGTGCTCGTTGAAATCGTGGTCAGCCAGAAATCGGGGGCGGCTCATTGTCTCTCCCGATTCGGAGACGCTCGCATCGCGCGTAAGCGTTCGACGACGGGACTCGGGGTGTGGCTGACCTTCTGCCTCCACTCGTCCCACAGTTTCTGCACTTCGTCAAGGTACCGCTGCACCACCTCGCGATTGGCTAGATAATAGGCGATTGCTCCGTGCACTTCTTCCAGACTCAAGGCGGGGTATTGTTCACGGATGGCGTCCGGCGATTGGCCCTCCTGAAACGCGATGACAACGGACTCGAGCGGGACACGGGTTTGCCCAACGCGCCATGCTCCCTGTTCGTCAACTCGTACATAGGCCTTCGGCTCGCTCATGCAGGACATTATACCAGGCGGGTTCAGTTCTTGGACTCTGAGTTTTGCAGTTTACGTTGTGGATCGAGCAACCGAGCATAGAGCATCTCCTTGTTGCTCTGGTAGGCGGCCTGGAACAGTAGCTGATTCACCCCTTCGCGTAACTCGACCTCGATTCCAACCTGGTCCGGTGCCGTCGGTCCGGTGTCCGGCTTGCCCTCGTAAACCTTCTTGCCATTGAGCCACACCTGGACCGGGTAGGCTGCCCCCAGTTGCAGGCGCGTGCGCAGCGCCGTCGGAGCCGATACCTGCGTCGCGATGTAGGCGATTGCTTGCCCCTCCGTCTTGGGGGCTGGCAGCGGAATCCGCCCTGGGGGACCGACGACCGGCCAAGTCCAGGTCACGCCCTTGGCCTGGAGCGGGTTCGCCGCTTCTACAAGAATCCCGGCTCCTTGGCTGAAAGGACCCGCCACGGCGACCTCAGTCAAGAAGGGGTGGGCCATCACATAACGGACCAGGTCACGGAAGTCTTGCGCCGTCATGTTGTTGCTCAGTCCCTCCGGCATGACCGATTTGGGCTGCACGGTGATTTCGTCGATCTCCTTCTTCGGGATGACTTTGAGAGCGTCGTTCTCGCTCTTGAGTGTGACCGACTGCGCATCTTCGGAAGCCAGCAAGCCGGTTTCAATGCGCCCGTTCTTGAGAGTGACAAAACGCGTGTAATACGGCTGACCGACAACGCGGTTGGGGTCGAGTACATTGACCAGCAGATACTCGATATCGCGGGCCGCGCCATCGAGATTGGGTCCCACCTCGTATCCCTTGCCTTCGAACTTATGGCATTTGGCACACTGGTTCTCGAACACCTTGCGACCCCGTTCGGCGGAGGCCGGGCCGTCGTACAGCGCCGTACGCATCCGGTCGATCAGCGCATTCAGGTCCGCGGGGGTATCTCGGACGCGACCCCAGACCGTCTCGATTTGCTCGTTCAGCTTCGGATCGCGAAAGCTGCGCAGGCGAAGGATTGTGTTATCGTTCAAGTCGGTTCGCGGAATCTGCTTCTGGCCCACAGCGGTAAGCAGTTCGCGGGCCCATTCCCGGCGGCCAGCGAGGAGGTTGATCGCCTCCACGCGGAGCGCTGGGGGATAGCGCTTCCAGGCGCTCACGACGGCACGGGCAACCTCGACTCCCTCGTAGGCCGCCAGGGCCCGACAAGCCTCGCTGCGGATCGTGGCATCGGTCTCGCCGGTCAGCAGCTCTTGCAAGGGCCGCAGTGCCTCTGGTGGATGAGCGAGGGATAGATCGCGGATGGCATCGATGCGTTCGGCGGCAGTCTGACGGGGATCGCGCGCCAGCGCTAAAGCACGGCCCACGGCTTCGACGTCGTGGAAATGGACCGCCAACCGCCGCGCCAGCCGCTGCACTTCGGCGCCTCCCGTACGCAGATCGGCGAACACGCGTTGCCACTCGGCCGGCGGATCGACCTGGCGGTTTTGGAGGGCCTGGATCAGGGCCTCGAGTGCTCGCTGTTGGGCCAGGGAATCCTTCATGTCCCCCAGGAAGGCAATGCACGCCCGCAGATCGTCGGCCTTCCCCGTGGCCAGCAGGCGACGCAAGGCGCGCGGCACGATTGCGTTGGTGACGAGCGGGTTGCCGGCCGCATGCTGCCGCAGCCAATCCAGGGCTGCCTGCCGTTGCCCGAGGACGCGGGGTTCGTATGCCAGCCAGAGCATCAACGGAATACAGGGATCGCTAGCATCTTCGGCGTGCAGCATCAGACGTTGCAACAACGGCATCGTGTCTTGCCGTGCCAACCGTTGCGCCGTGCTGGCTATCTGCAAGCGCACTTCCGCAGCGTCATCTTTGCGGGCTATCTCCATCAGCCGTTCCAGCACTTTGTCGGAGACCTGGCCCGCTTCGCCCAAGAGCCGCACGGTCCAGGAACGCACCCAGGGACTCTGGTGCGCCAACATTTGTTCCGCCAACGGTTCGTCGAGAACCCCCACGGCGTACAGACCCCACAGCGCCCGCAGGCTGTTCCGCTCATCCGCACTGTGCAGCGCCATGTCCCGCAATGGCGGCGCCACGGAGCGGTCGTGCCGTTCGCTCAGCAAACGCAGGGCGGTCCGGTGCCACCAGGGATTGTTGTTCTGGAGTAAGGCCACCAGTTCCGGGCTGGACTTCCGACTGAGGTCTCCCGGCGGTGTACTCTTGGTGCCGCTGCGTTGGATCTTGTAAATCCGCCCATGAGTCATGTCCCAGCTCTCGGGTGCTGCCTGGTGGCACGGGTTTTGGTCATGCCAGTCGATCACGTAGATGGACCCGTCTGGTCCCCAGCGGAGATTGATGGGGCGAAAGTTCTTGTCCTCGCTGACCAGGAAGTCGGGGGCATGCCGGGCCAGGAAGGTGGAGCCGCGCCGCTCGAGCCGGTCGCGCTTGATGGTGCAGCCGTGGATGCTGCCCATGAGTAGGCTGCCTTGATACTCGGGCGGGATCTGATCGCCCTGGAGCACGAGAGCGCCGGCGTGGGCCCAGCCGCTCTCGGCGTGGTGCAAGTGGTCGCTGATCTCGCGCAGCTGCCCAAAGGAGTAGGGGTTGAAGCTGTTGCCCGCCTGGCGAATGTAGCTGCCGCCCGGAATCATGTGAAAAGCATGCGGAATCACACAAGCGGTCAGGAAGGCCTGACCATGGGAATCGAAATCCAGCCCCCAGGGATTGCTGGTCCCCTCCGCGAAGATGTCGAACTTCTTGTCGCGCACGTGATAACGCCACAACGCAGCATTGAGCTGCACTTCGCCGACCTTGGAGTGCGTGAAGATGCCGTGTAGCCCATGTAGCCGGCCATCGGGTCCCCACTGAAGCGTGTTCAAGGTTTCATGCGTGTCCTGGCTGCCGAAACCCGACAGCAGAATCTCTTGGTGATCGCAGCGACCCGTGCCCTGGAGGTCGCGTAGAAAGAAGAGATGGGGCGCCGCACCGAGGAAGACGCCGCCGTGGCCGACTTCAATGCCAGTGGCCAGATCGAAACCGATCGGCAAATCCTTGCCCTCGGCCCAGACGGTCACTTTATCGGCCTTGCCACTGCCGGTCGTGTCTTCGAGAATCTTGATCCGGTCCCGTGGTTTCTGGCCCTTGGGAGTGCGCTGAGGGTATTCGTAACACTCCACCACCCACAATCGGCCACGCTCATCGATGGTGAAGGCGATGGGGTTGATGATGTCTGGTTCGGCGGCGAACAGTTTGACTTCGAATCCGGGCGGCACGCGCAGGCGGGTGAGCGATTCTGCTGGCTCGAGGTAAGGCTGGCCGGACGGCTTGCGGTTGTCGAAGCCCAGGTTTTTCTGAGCGAACAGAGCCGAGGGCGGACAGCAGACCACAAACCCCAGCACGAAGCACCAACGCATCCAGGACATCAATGGCTCCAAATCAAGGATCTAAGGTCATGGATAGAGGCAGACTCTTTGGCAAGTGATCGTAAGGCCGGTTCGTTTGCCGCTCAAGAACTTTCCGGGGGGCCTAGCCAGGTAGCTGCATCTCGAACGTGTCCCCATCCCGGAAGCGTCCCTCGGTCGGACAGTAGACACGCCGGACAGCGCGAAAATGTCGGCCTGCCAACGTGTACTCGCCGTAGGACCAGGTACCGTTCTGGGTCGCGCTGCCGGCGCACACGACCGGAAACGGCGCGAAGCGCGACCTGCCCAGGTGATACGGAGAGTGGCGATGCCCATGCAACCACAGACAAATGCCACCGCGGGCTGTCACGGTGAGCATCTCACTCAGATCGCGCAGACAGTGTGAGCGTTTCTCCCGCTCGCCGCTCTCGAGGCAGACGGGGTAGTGCGTCACCAGAATGCGCGGCCCCGAGTCCAGGCGATCCAACAGGCGCGCCAGGCGCCCGCGCTGCTCCGGCCCGACCGTTCCAGCCGCATCCCAGGTCCAGCGGTTACCGGTACACGAATTGACCGCCACGAGCCAGGCCGAGCCGACACGTTGCGCGAAGGGATAGATCGCGCCGTCCACGCGCTGGCCGACTTGCCAGGGAGCGAAGTACTTCTCGAACAGGCCTGACCTCGCCGAAGTCGGGGTGTAGTAATCGTGGTTGCCCGGCACCGCCAGGCCGGGGAGCGCATCGGGATTGCCGACGCGCATCAGCGCCGCAGCATGAACGAATTCCGCCTCGAAACCCAGGGCGGTCGCATCTCCAGAAAAGATCGCCCGATCCGGCGGCTGTCGGCGCAGCTCCGCGATGAGCTCGGCCAAGACAATGTCGGCCATGTTGAAGCGGCGTCCACGCCCGAGCCAGCGTAAGTTGAACAGACCCGTCAGCCTTTTGTTGAACCAGTCGATGTGGCTCCAACCGAGCGGCTTCACCGTGATATGGACATCGCTGAAATGAGCCAGGCGGATCGGCCGCTGCTCAGGAGTGTCGTTCGGCATCTTCATACTGCTCCCAGCTTGCTGCGGCAGAAATCCTCGCACTTACGCCGGGACCCACATGGACCTCGCTTGGCGCGGTTCGTACAATTCCCGCAACCTCCTCCGCGGTGAGGAGAGCGCATCGATAACCCTCTCGTCCCTGAGGACTTGTTCTATATGCCCAAAGTCGTTTTCGTGAATGAAAAACGCGATCTTGAAGTGTCCGACGGTGCCAACCTGCGCGAAGAGGCCCGCAAGGCGGGCATCGAGCTGTATCGAGGACTGTCTCGGTATCTCAACTGTTGGGGCCATGGCACTTGTGGCACGTGCCGCGTGCTCGTGAAAAAGGGCATGGAAAACCTCAGTTCCAAAGGCTGGCTGGAGCGGTTCACTCTGGGTCGCATGATGGCAACGGTAGGACACGAAGACGAGATGCGCCTGGCGTGTCAGGTTCAGGTTCATGGCGATTGCACGATCGAGACCCAGCCGGCCGTGAACTGGAGCGGTGAGAACTTTTGGCAGAAGCCGTATCCGAACAAGTGAGTGGCTCGTTGCCCATGACGGAAACCTTGTCTTCACAAGGGATTCCGTCATCCTGGTTGGACATCTCGGCTGCCACAGCCAGGCCGCTGTTACGTGAACTGTTACGTTTCGGTCCCAAAACCGCCTGCTCCACAGCGTCATCGACGTTGACGTAGTAGTCCCGGGTCGTGCGGATGTTTGCGTGCCGCATGAGCTTCTGGAGGACATGGGCGGAGAGGTTCCCGGCATAGCGGCAGCCGAAGCCTTTCCGCAACTCCTTCATTGTCAGCCGTACCCTTGGCATATTGTTGTGCCGGGGGACTTTCCCGGTCCTTTTTCATTGCCATGTGCCTCCTCTCCCCTCCTCTCCGGAATGCATCGGCAACAATAGATGCCTGACTACTACTCCGCGTGGTACAGCGGGATCCCTTCTGTCCACGGGACCGGGACATGCTTGCGTAAGCCCCCGTTAACCTGCCGCGTAAACATGTAAGTATTTCGGAACATCCAGCTTGGACCCGGCCCCATTCAGGCCAGACGAGAATTGACATAAACATAGATTTCCCCGATGCTTCCGCCACGTCCTCGTCCGGGAGGCTTTGGTTGCAGTGTAGCTGTACGCCTCGGCATCACGTTTGCAGTATCCTCCGGCACAAGCACAAGTCCAATCGGGACCGCTGCCCCCCTGGGGTCACCCCCGCATCGGTCTCCGCTATTCCGGTTCAGAAAGGGTTGCTGATGAAGATCCGTTGGATTTTTGGTGTGACGGCGGTACTGGCATGCCTCGGCGGGCCGGCTACAGCGGATGGCGTGCCTCCTACCATTACCGTCGATGAAAACGGCAATGGCATTGGGACCGTCGGACCGGGCTTCCTCGGAGCCGATCCTGGTCCTGGCGGGCTTAATTCCGTGCTGACGTATAACCTGCCATTCGCTGGCACGCAGGGAGACGTGGAGATCTTTGGTCCGACACTAGGGGACGTAGTTCGTTTTAATGGCAACGGCACGCTGCTCTTCTACTCCGACACGCCCCCTACGGACTCTCTCGGTGACACCCTTTCGCCCCCAGGTAGCTTCTACACAAACTTTGCAATGGTCACCGAGCTTGGTCCTGAGGGTAATAACGGAGCAGTCTACACCCCAATGGCCGGACAACCTGGCTCCGTGCCCGGCGCTGTTGTGACGTACAACTTCGTCAGCGATGGCTCGATCGTCCCCGAACCCAGCACCCTTACCCTGCTCGGCCTCGGCGGCGTCGGGCTGGCCGGCTATGCCTGGCGGCGGCGGAAGGCGGCGCAGTAGACCTCGTTGCTGTGCGGAAGGATGGCCCGGAACGGAACCGGGCCTTTGTCCTCGCCGGAGGACTTCCCGGCCAGTACCGAGATCTTGCTCGGGATGTAGCAAATGGTCGGCCAGCACCAACAGGGGACCCGCGTCCATGCCCTCCCCTTCCGCGTAAGCAACCACAGTCTCGGTGTGCTCCTGGATTGCTGCTACATTTTTGCCGTACTCTTCGAGCCGCTGCTCTGCTCCCTCGATTTCCCTTTCCAAGAGCAAGCCCTGCTTTCGCAGCCGTTTCGCCCGTTCTCCACGGGTGCAGCAGGGATTGGAGTTGATCAATCGAAGAGATGATATCCGATGCAAGCTTGGCCATGCCGAATACCTCGATGGGCTAACGCCCGCCGCGGCTGCCGGACCCGCTTGGTGTCGCCGCGTCCTTGAAGAGTTTGTGCTGTTGGCTCGCAAGCGGGCCCACGAACAGTGACCCGAGACTGTACTCGATGGCGGTGTTCGCGGTATCGTTCGTATGGAAGACCAGGGCGACCTGGAACCCTTGGGCGCGATAGAAGTAAAAGCTCAGACCGGTTTGGGGATCGCGGCCCATCTCGAACGGTACCGCCTCAAATTGGCCGGCCTCCCGACCCGGGCGCTGGATTGGCTTTGGGCTTATGCTGGTGCACGAGCTGTTGAGCACCCGCTGCACATCCTGGAGGAACGTGGCGCTAGGCTCCTTGGTGACAACCAGAAAGATCTCGCTGAACGGTGCGTTCGTGGCGGCTGCCCGGTAGCGGTAGGCGATGCCGCTGATCGGCAACTCATCGGGCTTCCGGGCAATGCCTTTGGGAAGGCGCACGAAGAGTTCCTCCGGTAGCAGCGGTTTGGCGTCTTTGTCCGTCTCCCTCTTCTTGGGTGCAAATTCGAGGGGACCTTCCAGGTTCTTGTTTTCCTCATCGAGGTAGCGCAAGCGCTTCTGCTCCTCAGCCATTTTGCCTTCGTATTCCGATAACCCACAACCGCTGAGGATGACGAGCCCGACCGCCAACAAACACAGCGGGCCACCGGTCCTGTTTCGGGCAGGGCGAAAAGGTTCGTTTCGGACAGCCACAGGTCGCACCTCGTCGGAATGGCGCATCGCGGCGCTTCGCATCAACGCGTCTACGATGCCAGGGTAAAGGACGTTGCTTCAGGCTGCAAGTCGTCTCTGGGCGAGTGACAGCAGTGGAAAAATATCTGCCAGCTATTTGCAGGCGCCGTTTTGTGGGTTATAAATCGCCTTGGATCCTGGACGCGAGTCGCGGCCCGAGCAGCGAGGGAATGCCTGATGGTGCGCTATAGCTTTCCGGGCAAAGTGGTCCTGGTCACCGGGAGCTCGCGTGGCATGGGCGCAGCCATCCTGGAAGGCTTCGCGACCGCCGGAGCCACCTGCATCGTGAATTATTTCAACGATCCCGCTGGCCAAAACCGCCGCGATGCGGAGCAGACGGCCGAGCGCTTGCGGGGCCACAAGGCGGTGGTGCACCTTGTGGACGCTGATGTCCGCCGCTACGAATCGGTTGAGGCGCTGATGCGGCGCGCGGCCGAGCTGGCAGGTGGTCTCGATATCCTCGTCAATAACGCCGGCATCGTCCGCGACCGCACGATGAAGAAGATGTCGCTCGATGAATGGCATAGTGTTCTGGAGACCAACCTCGACGGTGTCTTCTATGGCTGCAAGTTGGGGGCGGAGGTTTTGCGCGACGGCGGCCGGATTATCAACATCGCTTCCATTTCGGGCGTGGTGGGCTTCCACGGCCAGGCCAATTACGCCTCGGCCAAAGCCGGCGTCATTGCCTTGACCAAGGTGGCAGCGAAGGAACTGGCCCGGCGCCAGATCACGGTCAACGCGGTCGCCCCCGGCGTCATCCAAACACCGATGCTCGGCAGCTTAAAGCCCGAACTGGTCGCCGAATACGAACAGCAGATCCCCCTCGGCCGCCTGGGCCGACCGGAAGACGTCGCCAACGCTGTGCTCTTCCTGGCCTGCGAGGAGAGCGGCTACATCACCGGCCAGACCTTGCCCATTACGGGTGGTTGGTTCTGACATGAAACAGCTCACCATTGTCGTCAAGCCGTTCCGGGCGAGCGCTGTCCTCCAGGCCATTGCCGAGCTGGACGTGACCGCTTGCGTCGTGCGCGAAGCCAAGGGCTACAGTCGCCAGAAGGGCTACCTCGATCGCTACGTGGGCAGCGAGTACAGCATGGCGTTCCTGCCCAAGGTGGAAATCAGTGTCTGGGTACGGGACGACCGGGCCGCGGAGGTCGCGGATCGCATTATCCGCAGCGCGCGCACGGGCCGAATCGGCGACGGCAAAGTGTTCGTCCTCGATATGGCCTGGCCGGATGCGCTGGAGTTTTGACAAAAGCCGCGAAGCGATGCTCGCGATCGGCACGTCTTGTCCGGAGGAAGTCGATTTTGGTAGAATGTAACGTGTTCCGTCAAGCTTTACTCTAACCTGGGGGCGATCTGGTATCGATCGGGTAATATGAGGCGTTGGTGGCGTGTCGTGGTTGATCGGAAGGCCACGTACAAAAATCCGGTCACACTAACAACTGCTGAACCGCAGTTTGCACTGGCTGCCTAAGCAACGGTAGCCCCGAGTCCGAGAGCTTTGCCTGGGAGGTCTCGGCTTGGTCGCCAAGTCAGGCTCGCTGTCGCTTGCGTTGGTCCTTCGG
>JBGQLF010000056.1:0-15023 GCA_041499985.1 Gemmataceae bacterium | reverse complement strand
GATCCTTCGCCGCGAGTTGATCACCCTGCTCCGGACCAAGCGCGCGGTGGCCGTGCAACTGGGGCTAGCACTGGCGTTTGCCCTGCTGATAGGGCTGCGCTGGCCCACGGAAGCGCAAGTCGGCCTCTCCGGTGCCGCAGCGCGCCAGGTGCTGGACGTCTTCGGCTATGGCCTGCTCACGGGCATTATCCTCCTGGTGCCCGCGTTTCCGGCAACCACGCTGGTCCGCGAAAAGGTTCAAGGCACGCTCGCCCTGCTGCTGAACACGCCCCTGAAACCCTGGTCCATTTGCTTGGGCAAGCTGCTCGGCGTCCTCGGCTTGGTGGCGATCCTGCTGCCGATGACGATGCCCGCGGCAGCCGCCTGCTATGCCCTGGGGGGGACCTCATTGACACGGGAGATCGGCCCCCTCTACCTGGTGCTGTTCCTGGCCGCGGTACAACTTTCGGCGCTGGCCCTGTTCGTGAGTAGTTCGGCCAGCTCGAGCGACGCCGCGCTCCGCATCACCTATGGCCTGGTCCTGGTGCTGACGGTGGTTGTGCTCGGGCCCTATGTGCTCGTGCAGGGAAGCGCGGGGGGGATGACCGTGCTCGCGTCCTGGCTTCGTTGCCTGTCGCCGATCCCCGCCGTCATGGAAATCCTGGGGCACGGCGACGTCGGCTTGCAAGGGCTCACCGCCGGTTCCAGCTCAAGCACGCGCTACTTCCTGCTGGCCACGCTCACCAGTGCCGCCTTCCTGCTCGCCACGATCCGACGGCTCAGCCAGCGCCTCCTCGACCGTCCGCGCCCCGCCGGCGTGATGACGGAAGAGCGCTCCTCCAAGGAGCAAATGCAGAGGCGGCTGTTCTTCCTGGTGGACCCGCAGCGACGCTCCGGGTACATCGGCCGCTGGACCAACCCCGTCATGATCAAAGAGTTTCGCTGTCGCCGTTTCGGCCGTTCGCACTGGATGCTGCGCCTGGTTGCCTTCTGCGCTGTGGTGTCGCTCGGGCTGAGCTGCGTGGCCGTCCTAGGCGTCCTGGACTGGGGCGTCGAGACGATTGGCAGCATCCTGGTCGTTCTCCAGATGGCGCTACTCATGCTGCTAACACCCAGCCTGGCCTCTGGGCTGATCAGCTCCGAGCGCGAAACGGGCGGCTGGCAGCTCCTGCAAATGACGCCGCTGTCCGCGGGGGCGATCCTCCGGGGCAAGCTGCTCAGCGTCCTCTGGCCTCTGGGCCTGGTGTTCTGCGCCACGTTGCCCGGTTACGTGGTCCTGATTGCGCTGGAACCCGAGCTGATCCCCCAGGTGCTGCGCGTCCTCGCTTGCCTGGGGATGACCGCCGGGTTCGCGGTGCTGCTGGGCTCCGCGGTGAGCAGTCTGTTTCGTCACACCGCGGCCGCCACGACGGTCGCCTACCTGGCCCTGCTGGTCGTTGGCGCCGGGCCGCTGCTCTTCTGGCTAGGCCGAGACGCCCCTTTCGGACACCGCACGGTCGAGGCGGTGCTGACCCTTTCCCCTCTGGCCGCGGCGCTCAACGCGGCCAACGCGCCCTCCTTCACGCGGTACGATCTGCTGCCAGCCAATTGGTGGTGCCTTGGAAGCGCCTCCGTGGTGTTGCTAGGCTTCTTGTTCTTGCGAACCTGGCAGCTGACACGACCTCAGTGAGAAAAGGATCCAAGGAATTGTTGTCGGCACGTAGCCACAAGCGTCCTCGCTTGTGGGCTGGAGCAGCTCACAAGCGAGGACGCTTGTGGCTACGTGACACAACACTTCGTTTGTCCCGACAGTGAGAGAAGGATCGGACGATCATGGTACTTCCCCCGCAATCGGCTGGCTTGCTGCCGCGCCTGATGCTGGCCGTAGTCTGTCAGGCCGTCGCGGCCGCACCGGTCTGCGCCGTGGACGAGGTCCTTGACTCGGTAATGTACACCGACCCCGAGATTCCGGTGGCACGGGTCGTGAAGGTATTCCCGCCGCGCTTGACCACGCTGTGGCTGCGGGCTCTGGAGCGGCCGGAAAAGGACCTGAAGCGCCAGGCCGCCGCCACCATTGCTCTGGCGCACCAGCGAGGGATGCCGGGCCTGGAGACCACCGTGACTCCGCTGCTGCGGACGCTTGACCAGCCGGAGCAGCATCCGACTGTGCGACTCGCCGCAGCGCACGCGCTGATCACACTCGACGCCCGCCAGGCCGCCCCCAGCCTCTTCGCGCACGCACAAACGGACGGCATCGAGATGCGCAACCTGGTCGAGCCGGCACTTGCCCGCTGGAACTACGAGCCGGTACGCCCGGTCTGGCTGGAACGGCTGAAGCAGCCTGTCCCTCCCGGGCGTGCCTGGCTCCTGGCCATCCAGGGGCTAGGCTGGGTGCGGGAGCCCAAGGCCGTGCCCCGGCTTCGCGGGCTACTGCTGACACCGACGACGGAGCCTGTCCTTCGCTTGGAAGCAGCCCGGGCTCTTAGCCTTCTCCAGACCACTGGGTTGGAGAAGGACGCAGAGCGCCTGGCCGCGGAGACAGCAACGCCGGGGAAGGTGGCACAGGTGGCGGCCGCCTCACTCCTGAGGAAGCACCGTAGCGACCAGGCGGCCACGATCTTGCAGCGCCTGGCTGTGGAGGCCGAGCCGGCAGTCGCGACCATCGCCCTGGAAGGTCTGCTCGAAGACGACCCGCGCCGGGTCCTGCCGCTGCTACCGCGGCTGGTTGCCAGTCCGGATGTCGCAGTCCGGACGCAGGCGGTCGAAGCACACCGAAGATGTCCGGTTCAGGAGCATATCCCCTTGGTGGCGGAGCTGCTGGACGACCCGCATCCGCAGGTTCGCCTGGGTGCCCGCAAGGCGTTGCTCGAGGTGGCCCGGCAGGCGGACCAGAACGAAGCGGTGCGCCGCGAGGCGACCCGGTTGCTGGCGACCGAGCGGTGGCGGGCCCTGGAACAGGCGACGATCTTGCTCACGATCCTCGACCACAAGCTGGCGGCGCCGCGATTCGTGGAGCTGCTGCGTTTCGAGCGGCCCGAGGTCTTTGTGACAGCTGCCTGGGGTCTACGCAAGCTGGCGGTCTCCGAGACGTTGCCGGAACAACTGCGTGAGATCGAACGGCGGTGGCAGCAGTCGCTGAAGCCAGACCTGAACAGCCCGCACGAGCTGATCGACTTGCAGGTCGCCCAGCTCGCCCAGTCGCTGGGACGGGCGAAGTATGGCCCGGCGGCGCCGGTATTGTGCCGTTTCGTCCCCAAGCAGCGGAACATCGGGCAGGAGTCGCGCACCGCCGCGATTTGGGCCCTGGGGCTGATTCATCAACATGCCCCGCCCGCCAGCCTCGTTGAGGAGTTGATCGATCGGGCTAGCGACGAGAGTTGGGCCGATCTCGAGGACATGCGGGTCCGCCGGATGTCCGCCATCGCGCTGGGGCGCATGAAGGCCAAGGAGGCGGTGGCTTCGGTGAGGAAGTACTACCCGCGGAAGCTGTCCGTGGACCTGTTCCTGAATGCTTGCGGCTGGGCGCTGCACGAGATCACGGGCGAGCCAATAGCGACATCCGGGACCGTCGAAGCTGTTCAAACAGGTTGGTTCCTGGAGCCCAGCGATTAAAAAGTGTAGATGGATCAGCCTATCGATGAGTTCCTTCCAGCGCCGGGCAAGTGCCATCGAGAAAAGCCAGAAAGCCAGAGCCACGGCCAGGAATTCGGTTGACAAGCCCACAACGTGCCTGGAGAATCGGACTAGTGTTGTTTTTCCCGCCGGCGTGGTTGCTGTCGTCGTTTGACCCTACCCCTATGGAGGTGCATTATGCTCTGGTTGAAGCGTCGTGCGTTTACCTTAATTGAATTGCTCGTGGTCATTGCAATCATCGCGGTCCTGATCGGGCTCCTCTTGCCGGCCGTGCAGAAGATCCGGGAAGCGGCCAACCGCATGGCCTGCACCAACAACCTGAAACAGATGGGGCTGGCCTTACACAACTTCAATGACACCTATGGCAAGTTCCCCGCCGGCATGATCCACGGGGGCTCTACGGGCGCTAGCCCGACGACAACGCTTTACAGCGGGCCCGAAGTGACCTACACGGCGCCTTATAAGATTTACAATCACTCTGGTTTCATCGGGCTCTTACCCTACCTGGAACAGGATAACCTGTTCAAGCAGTACAACTACCAGTTTGTCGGCAGTAGCCGGCTCAGCTCGGGTACTACCGCTGTACTCGGACCCGATGGTCCCAGCGGCTACACCTCCAACCCCAATCGCGTCGTGGGCCAGACTTATCTGAAGGTGTTTACATGCCCCTCGGATAATGCGCCGCCGGAGCAGAACACCAACGTTCCGGGAACGAATAACGCTTATGAGCGTTATGCCACGCGCCGCAGCAACTACCTCCTCAGCAGCGGGGCTTATCAAGACTACACGACGCCTACGTGGGCTAGCTACGACCGCTTGCGGCGTGGAGTGTTCGGCAACGATGGTTCGGCAGGTCTGAGGAACATCAAGGACGGCACCAGCAATACGATCGCCATTGGCGAATCGAGGCAAACTCACGGGAGCAGCAACTACGGTCCGTGGTGGGGCAACGGCCTGCACACAGCGGTGTTCGGCATGGGGATTCCTTACGGCAGTGCCGATCCCACCGCTTCCTGCGCTCCCTGTTGGAAGCCGAACTATAATTTCTATCCCAACCCTGGTTGCCAGTCTTGCAACGGAATCACGAGCACGAGCTCGTCGCAATTGGGCATGCAGTACGCCTGGGGCTTCGGCAGCAATCACGGCGCGTCGACCAACTTCGTGTTCTGCGATGGCTCCGTGCGCGGTATCAGTGACAGCATTGATACGGGCACCTGGTTTGCTCTCGTCACCCCGGATGGCGGTGAGGTGGTCGGAAACTTTTAGCTGTGGTGCTGACTGGGTGAGTGGCGAGAGGTAAGTCGCGGCCAAGTGTCTTCGACCACTTTCCGCTCGTTCCTTATCACTCGCCACTCCCCCAACAGGAGGTGATGATGCGGCGATTTCTCGGCCTGCTGGTGCTCGCTTGCGCTCTAAGCTCTATTGCGAGCGGTTGTGGCGGCGGCTCCAGCGAGGTGAAGGTCAGCGGCAGCGTTGTCCAGGGCGCTACTCCGCTGGAAGGAGTCGATGTCGGCTTCGACCCCGCCGATCCGAAGCAAGGGTCAGCGAATGGAACCGTGACCGATGCCAGTGGGAAGTTTGAGATCGGGCTAAAGGCCGGCAGCTACACAGTGATCTTGAAGCGGATGGTGGATAAACAGGGAAAACTGGCCAAGGCAGCGCCTGGTGACGATCCGGCGCTTCAAGATCGGTCCCGAGTGGAGTCGGCGCTGCGCCAGAGCCTTCCCGCCAAGTTCACGAGCAAGACCACCTCCCCCATCAAGGTGGAAATTGCTGGGGCTTCCAAAGACCTGCCCCCGTTTGATGTAAGCAAGTGAGCGGGGACATGCCTGCCTGGCGTCGAGAGCTGCTGCTCGCCTTGGCCTTGGCTGGCCTGACCCTGCTCGCCTTCGAGGGGGTGCGTCACAATCAGTTTGTCGGATTCGATGATCCAGGGTACATCACCGACAATCCCCACGTTCAGGCCGGATTGACCGCGGAGAGTGTCGGCTGGGCTTTCACGACGTTTACGGAAAGTAACTGGCACCCCCTGACCTGGATCTCCCTCCAACTCGATGCCGCGCTCTACGGCCTCGATCCGATCGGATTTCACCGAACCAACCTGCTCCTGCACTTGGCCAATGTGCTCCTGCTCTTTGGTGTCCTCGGGAGGATGACCCAAGCGCCCTGGCAGAGCGCTACGGTCGCGGCTCTCTTTGCGGTTCATCCCCTCCATGTGGAGTCGGTCGCCTGGGCGGCGGAGCGCAAGGACGTCCTCAGCACCCTGCTCTGGATGCTCACCCTCTGGGCCTATGTAGCGTACGTTACTCGCCCGACCTGGCAGCGTTACGCCTGGGTGGTAGTGAGCTTGGCCTGCGGCTTGCTCGCCAAGCCGATGCTGGTGACGCTGCCGTGCGTCCTGCTACTGCTCGACTACTGGCCGCTGGGGCGCTGGCCGCATGGCACAGTGCCACTGCGGTGGCTGATCGTGGAGAAGCTCCCGCTCTTCGCCCTGGTCCTGGCTTCGTCGATCATGACCTTCCTGGCCCAAGAGCAAGGGGGAGCCATTGCTCCTCTGGAACTGATTCCGTTCGCGTCGCGAGTGGCGAATGCGCTGCTGGCCGCGCTCGGCTACCTCGGGAAGATGGTTTGGCCCGTCCACCTGGCCGCGTTCTATCCCATTCTGGGGCCCGATACATGGGGCTGGCCAGCGCTGGCGGCGGGCGGCGTGTTGGCGGCGCTCACGTGCGCGGCTCTGCTTCGACGGCGGCAGCAGCCCTATCTCCTGGTTGGTTGGCTGTGGTATCTGGGGACCTTGGTGCCGGTTTCGGGCCTCATCCAGGTCGGCGGGCAAGCGATGGCCGATCGCTACACCTACGTGCCCCTCATCGGCATTTTCGTCATCCTGGCGTGGGGTATTCCGGAACTGCTAGGCCGACCGGCGCAGCCCGCCGTGCTTGCTCCGGCCGCCTGTGTGCTGTTGGTAGCTCTCGTGGTCCTCACCCGGAACCAGGTGCAGACGTGGAGAGACGGATGGGCGCTGTGGGAACATGCCGCCCAGGTCACGGAGAAAAACTACGTGGCCCATTTCAATCTGGGTGATAGTCACATGCGTCGGCAGGAGTGGGACAAGGCCAAAGCCCACTTCGAGCAGGTCGTGACGTTCACTCCGCGTTATGCGGCAGCGCACCTCAACCTGGGCATTCTGTTACAACGGGAAGGCCACCGCGACGCCGCCACGGAACACTTGCTCGCGGCGATCCGGTGGCAACCCGACAAGAATCCCACGCCGTACTATCACTTGGGCATGATGTGCCATAACCAGGGCCGTCTAGTGGAAGCAGGAAAGTGCTATCTGGAGGCCCTGCGACTGGCGCCCCAGTATGCCCCCGCTCATCGAGAGCTCGGTCTGACTCTCACGATGCTGAACTACCTACCGGAAGCTCGCGAGCATCTGGCGGAGTCCGTGCGGCTGGACCCGTCCGACGCGGAAGCCAACAGCCACTTGGGAATGGTGTTCGCCGTTGAGGGCAAGCCTCAGCAAGCGATCCTGTCGTTTCGGCGCGCCGTCGAGCTCGACCCCGACATGGCCCAGGCCCGAGCAGGTCTAGCCCTGGCCCTGCGCGAAGCCGGAGATGCTGCCGCCGCCCAGAGCGAGTACGCCGAGATCTTGCGCCGCCATCCCTCCTGGCCCTCGGCAGCCAATGCCGCTGGACGGAGTCTGGCGATCGCCCCGAACCCGGGGTGGCGTAATGGCCGTCTGGCGATTCAGCTCGCGAAGCAAGCCTGTCAGGGCTTCGAGAGCCCGCCACCAGACTTCCTCGACACGTTCGCCGCCGCCTACGCCGAAGCCGGCCTTTTCGACACGGCGGTGGCCACGGCCCAGCAGGCGCTGCGGCTCGCCACAGCTAGCGGCCAGGAATCACTTGCCAAGCAAATTGAGGCAAAACTTCGCCTCTACGAGCGACAGCAGCCCTATCACGATGAACCTGTCAGGGCGAGCTGGCAGCCGGCACCGGAGCGGTGAGCGGTCCCCGCAACGGCGGGAAGAACGAACCCAGGTTCCCACAAAGCAGTGGCATGCAATCCCTTCGGGGCACCGAAACGCGCTCGTTCAAGGCTTGCTCTGCTCGTAGGTCCGCAGCCGTTGTTGCACGGCGCGGTAGCGCTCGGGGGCCGCGCTCTCCGAGAGCAGTGCCAGCGCCTTGCGGAGCGCCTGCACCGCGTCAGAAGAGCGCCCCGCTGCCGCCAGGGCGGCGGCTTGCGTCTCCAGATACTCGCTGCGGCGCTCTCCGGTTGCCTGGCAGGCCTCGGTGGCATAGAGCAGGGCGAAGGCAGCCTCTGCTGGCGTGAGAGTCGAGCGGCTCACCAATTGAGACGCCAGCTGGTTCCCGACTTCCGGCCAGCCCGGGTCGAGGCGCAGCCCTTCCTGGTAGTGCAGAGCCGCCTCCTCCGCGTGACCGAGTTCGTGGCAGAGGTAGCCCAACAAGTAGCGGCCTGGTGCAAGCTTTTCATTCAGCTCTACGGCCCGCCGACTGTGCTCCAGTGCCCGAGCCAGCTCTTTCTCGGGGAGGAGGACCTGCGTCATGGCCAGGTTGTGGTGCGCGTCGGCCCTGTCCGGCTGGAGGCGCAAGGCCTCCGACAGATGCCGGGAGGCCTCCTGGAAATCGCCGAGCGAAAGGCAAGCGATGCCCAGATCATTCTGAAAATTGGCATTGGTCGGCTCCAGTTCGACGGCGCGTGCAAGGTGCCAGCGCGCCTTCAGCCAGTAGCCGTCTTCGAAGTAGGCCATGCCGATGCTGTCGTGGGCAACCCCATGTGCCTCGGTCACATCGAGCACATGTCCCCACACCGTCCAGGAATTGCGCCAGTTGTCCAACTGTTCCCAGGTGCGCAACCAACAAGTCGCCAAGACGACCAAGGCGGTGCCCGTCAGGCCAACCTTGAGACCGCGCCAGCCCACAGCCGTTGCCAGGTCGCCGCAGCTCCAGACCAGCGCCAGGAAGATGCCGATCAAGGGTACGTAGGTGTAACGGTCCGCCAGCGCTTGACCGCCGACCTGAACCAGGCCGATGACGGGCACGAGGGTCCCCAGGTACCAGAACCAGCCCACCGCCAGGTAGGGCCGCCGCCGGCCGGCAACGAGCACTCCCAGCGTGAGAGTCAGCAGCAGGGCGCCGGCGGCGAGGACCTGGCCCCGCAGCTGAGCCGTGCCTGAATGTGGGTAGAAGAGGATGAGGTCCACGGGCCAGACCATCTTGCCCAGGTACTGAACATACGCCAGCAGGGCATTATCCAGACGCACTTCCAATGGAAAGATCTCGAACAAGCGAAGGGCCTCGCCCTGTATCTGGGCACGGAGCGTGAGGACACAGGAGGCCAGGACCAGGCCCAGGAGCGGTAGTTTCTCCACGATCAGCCAAAGTGGGGCAGCCATTCTTGTCAGCCGCGTAGCATGAGCCGCCGGGTTAAACCCGGCGGCACGTTGCCAGACAGGACTGTCTGCCCCACGCGGCCAGCGTCCAAGCGGCCACCAATCCAAGAGCAGCAGGACACACGGCAGCGTCACCAGCATTGGCTTGGCCATCAGGCCCAGGGCGAACGCCAGAAGCACCAGCGCATAGCGTCCCCATCCCGGCCGTTCGACGTAGGCGACGTAAGCCCACAGGGTCAGCAGCCAAAAGAGCGTGCTCAGGACATCCTTGCGTTCGGCCACCCAGGCTACTGATTCGACGTGCAGGGGATGTAGGGCAAACAGCCCCGCCACCAGCGCGCTGCGCCAAACGGCGCCTGTCAGACGCCGCAAGACGTGTAGCAACAGCGCGACATTCGCCAGATGAAGCGCCACGTTGGTGAAGTGATAGGACCCTGGCTTGATTCCCCCGTAGAGATCCCGATCGAGTTGCAAGGACAACCACGTCAACGGATGCCAGTTGGCGCATTCAAAGGTTGTGAAGGCCCACTGGATGTTGGCGCTCGTCAGCCCACCCTGCACCTGCCGGTTGTGCGCCACATACCCCAGGTCGTCGAAGTTGATGAAGTCGAAATCCAGCACCCGGCAGTAGACGAACAGCGTGAGGACGACGAGGGCCAGGATGAGCCCGAACTCAAGCCGCGACGCCGACTTACCAAGCTCGTCTCGGCGAGACTTCACAGGCGTTCTCCCTGACCCAGGTTGGATTGATGCCCCTGCGATCGCTTGCCGGGACCTCGGCTTCCACTTCAGGGGTGAGGTTACCTTCTCGAAGAACCGGCTGCAACGCTTCTCTGGCAAAGCGGGCCGGGACCGCCCCTCCGTTCATTGGCTGGCCGCTGTCGCTGGACCGCCTCGGGCTGTTCACGACCTTCGTGCAAACGCCACCAACGGCGTGCGGCCAAGTCACGCCAAGATTGCTTGGTCCCGCAAGGCCAAGTCACGTCGATGCGCGTGACGTGTTCGTCGGCGCCCAAGCCAATCAGCACGCGCCGCTCACTCGCCGAGAGATAGCTGCCGCCCCCGTTGATGAAGCGAACCTGTTTGCCGCCCCTGCTCTCCATTTCGATCCGAGCGCCGATCGCGTTGCGATTACTTTTGGTCCCAATCAATTCGAGACCGACCCAGGCGTTGTCGGTGGCGGTGCGATTGAGCAACAGGGCGACGGGCCCGCCGTTGTGGCTGAAAGCAAGGTCAGGCCGGCCGTCGTTGTTGAAATCGGCCCAGGCCAATCCCCGGCCCACGCGCCGCTGCCGGAAATAGTCGCCCACCTGCGCCGACACGTCCCGGAAGCGGCCGGCCCCGTCGCCCAGGAACAGTTGTGCCTCCTGCTGAAAGGGCTCGCCGATCGCCTCGGCATTGCGGTAGACATGTCCGTTGGCAACGGCGACGTCGAGCCGGCCGTCGAGATCAACATCGGCGAACACCGTGCCGAACCCCAGGCGGAGCAGGCTGGCCGCTGCGAGGGCCGAGGCATGGCTCCAATCTTGAAAGACGAGGCGGCCCCGATTCCGGAACAACACGCTGCCGTTGTGGTAGAAGTCCGTGACGAACAGCGAGGGCCGGCCAGAGCCGTCGAGGTCGCCCGCTTCCACGCCCATGCCCGACATCATCCGCGCCAACGGGCCCAGGGCGCAGCCGCTCTCCATGCCCTTCTCCACAAACTGGTGCTGCCCCTGATTGTGGAACAGGTACGCGGGTTTCAGGTCATTGGCCACGGTAGCCCTTCACAGATCAAGGGTGACACGCGTACAGATATGCTGGCTTTCAAGCAACACTTTCCCCCGCCTGGAAGGGACGAATTACGGCACCCATTTCTCGCTTTGGCATGGCCGAGATTTCGGCAAAGACGACAGCAGACGTTCGGGCTGGAACCGGCTCGCCGTGGAGGAACAGAGAATAGGAACTGTTAAGAGAGTCTAAGTAGATAATCGACCAATCGCCACCGCGTCCGGGGTGCGCGCTGCGAACGTTCGCTCAACCGATCCTTCCGTCCGTCATCACCGAGACGGGGCATGACATTCATCGTCACATCTGGACCGACTTGTTCGCCGTGCTCCCTGCCAACGGTACGCTACGCAAGTCCACCCGGTCGTTCAGGGTTTGAAGTTTTTACCTAACTCGATGACATAATCTTTCTTCCCCTCCTCGATGATCAGACTGTTAGGAACATTGTACCTGGTCTTCGCGGGGCCCTTCGTCGCGGGGTTTTGCGCTGTCCGTTCCAGCATCATCGCATACTTGCCAATGGGCATCCAGCCGATTTCAAACGTTCCGTCTGCCGTGAGCGGAATGCCGAATTGTCGGCCTGAGTCGTGGAAGACGTTGAGTTGCACCTCTTCATTCTCCGCGAATTTCACGGGGTTCCCGTTATGGGTGACTTTTCCATGAAAGGCATCGACGGTCGGTCCCTCGAAGCCCCCTTTGTTCTTGGCGCAGCCGAACACTGCCAGTCCCAGACAAAAGGTCAGCACTAGCCGGTGGATGGTCCGCATCGGAAGCACGCTCGAGTTGATGGTGGAAGAGGGAAGTCGCGCTTCCACTCATCGAGGAAGCGCGACGATGTCGGTCGGCGGGTTAGTAGTCGCTCGGGATTGCTTCCCCTCCCGTGGGGGTACACAAGGCGATCACGAGTTGCGAAGAAATCGAGTACGAGATCGTTCGGACGCTTCCGTCAGCCATCGCCGTCGGCGAACCCCCGGGGTACGGGCTGCCCCAGCGGTTATACGCGTCAACGTTCGGGGAGTCCTGCACGAACTGGAAGGTGCTGGGGAACCAACTGAGCCAGCCCGTGTTAAAGCCGAACTTGGTGCCAGGAATGGGACTGGCGGCCTTGCCGCCGATCCAGAAGACGGTGTCTTGAGTCTGGGCGCGACAGATGCCCATGCCGGTGTCATACCATATGTCGGCCATGGTGATCGGGTCGTCGCAGGATCCCACGTTGGTTCCGTTGGAAAGCTTGACGTTGCCGGATCCCCGGTTGCCGTACACGTTGGTATTCAGTGCCTTGGTGCCGACCATGATGGTGTTGGAGGTGCCATCGGTAACACCGGCAATCTTGCGGTGGAAACAGGGCATGGTACTGGTTTTTGACCAGCCCCCGCTATCGCCTGCGCCCTCGCCCGTGATGACGGTGGTGTTCATTCCCGAGCCGATCAGCATGGCATTCGCCGCGTAATCGCTCACGGGGCCCGTCGTGGACAGGGAGGGACCAGACCCGGACGGGATATAAGGTGCCTTCCACGTATAGCTCGCAGCGTTCATCGTCTGCGCGAGCCCGGTACCACCCCGGCCCGGGTCCAGTAAGAGCTTTATCGGAGTTTGGAATTGCCGGTAGCTTTGGTTGAGCCAGTCGGGGAACCAGTTGTTGTAAAAGTTGCCTTGCTCGACGTACGGCAGAACCTTGTACGGCCAGGTAGCGCCGGCGGACCACTTGGGGGAGGGCGGCTGATTACCCGACCACGGTGAGGGACCCGTTCCGCCGCCATCGGCACCCCCAAAATCCCAGCTGTCGTAGTACGCGCAACCGTTGTGCGGGAATTCTCCCTGGGCGTCGTGGTAGCTGTGAAACGCCAGGGCGATTTGCTTCAGATTGTTCACCGACTGCAGGCGGTTGGCGGCATCGCGGACCTTCTGGACCGCCGGGAGCAACAGGCCGATGAGCACAGCAATGATGGCGATGACCACCAGCAGCTCGATCAGCGTGAAAGCGTGACGCCTTCGTTGAGACATTGAAACGACCTCCGCGTAAGAGAAACGAACCATGAAATCCGCGCGTGTGACGACGCAAACCTTGCGCGATGGAGTGCTATTGGATTCCCAACAGGCGAGGTTTTCCCCAACAAGTATAGCCAGACTAATCGCGAGGGGTGCCTCTGTCAACAAATTTCCTGGCCCCCCACCCACACGCCCACAAGGAATCACGAGAGCGCGAAAAGAGGAAGGCCGGAAACCAAGAGGGGAATTGCCTTGTCAGGGTGCGACGCGGAGGGCGCGGCGCTGGTGCCAGGTCGCGCGTTGCAGGTCTCCGCGCTGGCGATAGTACGGCGCCAGCAGCTCGTGGGCCCTTTCCAACCGTGGGTCGATGGTCGCAGCGCTTTGCAAGCGCCTCCACGGCTTGCGGCACGTTCCCGAGGGACTGTTCACAGTACAAGAGGAGTTGCCAATCGTCCGTGACGCGGCGCAAGCGGACGAGTTGCCGCAGAGCTGGCAACGCCTCGGCGAAGCGCCCCTGCCTCGCACAGGCGTCCGCGTAAAGGGACAAGGCGGCGACCGATCTTGTGGCGTGAGATCGGGCGAACCGGGGCCATCGATATAGGGCCGGATCAGCTCGATACCGGAGCCCAGGCGCACCAGCATCACATCGACAGCCGGGTCTCTCAGCCCGGCCGCGCGGACTCCGGCGAGTAGCTCCGCAGCCCGGGCGCGGTAAGCGGGCACCTGCGCAGCATCTTTTTGCTGCACTGCCCACTCCGCATAGGCTAGCCCTAGGGAGCGCTGGCGATCGACCGCGCCCAGCCCGGAAAGATCCAAAATCGGTCGGAGTTCGCCCAAGGCGGCAGGCTCCGCCGGGGGGCAAAAGGCTCTTGATGCACGCCGATGCGGTGGTTCGTGAATGCCACATGCGGAACATCCGTTGCCGCGCGGAGCATGTGGCAGACAATGCAATCCTTTTTGGCGGCGCTGGCTGTCCACCTTGCAGCGCTCGGGCGGATGACATTCGATGCAGGCCGCGCGGTAGTAACCGACGCGTGCCTCGGCCTGCGGTTCGCCGTGCGGGTTCTGGCAGGTGATGCACGCGAGCGTTTCCGATCGCTGGTAGCAGCGACTCTGGTGTAGCTGCTCGACCTGGCCGACCACAGCGCAGGGATGAGGTTACCTTCTCGAAGTACCGGCTGCAAGCTTCTCTGGTAAACGGCAGCAGGGCCGCTTGGGCGAAAGCCGGGCACTTGTCGTTCCTTGGCGTGTATTTGTTGGCAAAGCGCCGGGGAGTTGAGTACAACAGACACACCAAACACCGAGGTCATGACAACGGGAGACGCATCGGATGGAAGTACCCGGGACGAAGGCGCCGCCGGCACGAGCCCAGTTGGGGCTGTGGGACGCTGTAAGTATCATCGTCGGCATTATCATCGGTGCCGGCATCTACGAAACCCCTCCCAACGTCCTCCAGATGGCCTCCGGGCCGTGGATGGCCCTGGGGCTCTGGGCTCTGGGTGGACTGCTGTGCTTGCTTGGCGCTCTTTGCTATGCTGAGTTGGCTAGCACCTATCCCCGCTCCGGTGGTGATTATGTCTACCTGACGCGGGCTTACGGTCCAGCAGTCGGGTTCCTGTTCGGTTGGGCACAACTCGCGGTGATTCAAACGGGCAGCATTGGCATGATGGCCTATGTATTCGCCCACTATGCGAAGCAGCTCGTGGACTTTGGGGCCCATTCCGAATTCGTCTATGCCGCCTCGGCCGTACTCGTGTTGTCGATCCTCAATATTCTGGGCCTAGTGTTCGGCAAGCGCACCCAAAACGTCTTGACGGCGACCAAGGTCCTGGGGCTGGGAGCCATCCTCCTCGCCGGGTTGCTCTGGGCCCAACCCCAATCGGCGCTGTCGACCCCGACGGTGCTGCCGGATTACAAGACGCTGGGCCAGGCGTTGGTGTTTATCTTCTTGACCTATGGCGGCTGGAACGATGCAGCATTCGTCGTGGCTGAGATGCACAATCCCCGGCGCAATATCCCACGCGCCTTAATTCTGGGAACTGCTGGGGTGACAGTAATCTACCTCCTCGTCAACGCCGCGTACATCGTCGGCTTGGGCTTCGAGGGGGCGGCCAAATCGAAGGCGGTTGCCGCAGATGTCCTGGGCCTGGTGCTGGGCGACTTTGGCCAGAATGCCATGTGCTTGTTGGTCATGATCTCGGCGCTGGGTGCTGTCAATGGACTGATCTTTACGAGCTCGCGCATCTATGCCACTGTCGGCGAG
>JBGQLF010000055.1:0-15028 GCA_041499985.1 Gemmataceae bacterium | reverse complement strand
CAGCCCCGCCAGGTGCACGTCCCAGTCGATGGCGACTCCAGCCGCCTCGAGGAGTTGCTGCACGGCCGGCACCTGATCAAACCCAATTCCGCCGCCCTGCACCAATGTGACGCGCAAGCTCATGAGTTCATCCTTGGTTCATCCCGTCATCCACTTCGGGCGAGTAGGACGGCTCTCCCGAGCCGTCCCGCTGGGCCGGACGGCTCGGGAGAGCCGTCCTACAATGAAGGTTGATAACCCACTACAGGTTGGCCACGATCTGTTCCGTCAGCGAGGCCGTGGTGCCCTCGCCGCCCAAGTCGCGCGTCAGGCCGACCCGTGCTTGGAGCGTCCGCCGTACGGCTTCTTCGATCCGCTGCGCCGTGTGGAACTGGCCAATGTGCTCCAGCAGCAGCGCGGCTGAGCGGATCACTGCGATCGGATTGGCCAGGCCCTTGCCCGCCAGATCCGGCGCGCTGCCGTGAACCGCCTCAAAAACGGCGTAGCGGCTGCCGATGTTGGCCCCCGGCACCAGACCGAGGCCGCCGACTAAACCGGCGCACAGGTCACTGATCACGTCGCCAAACAGATTCTCCATCACCAGCACTTCAAACCGCGTTGGATCGAGGGCCAGGCGCATGCACAACGCGTCCACCTTGAGTTCTTCGAATTCGAGAAACGGATAATCATCCGCCACCGCTCGGGCCGTCGCCAGGAACAGGCCGTCGCTCATGGGCAGGACATCCGCTTTGTGGCAGAAAGTGATACGCTGCCGGCCCTGGTGGCGGGCCAGCTCGAAGGCGAAGCGAACGATGCGCTCGGCGGCGGTGCGCGTCACGATCCGCAGGCCCTCGACCACGCCGGGAACGACCACGTGTTCCTGGCCGGAATACAGGCCTTCGGTGTTTTCGCGCACTACCACCAGGTCCACATTCTGGTAGGGGACATTGATCCCCGGCAGCGAATGCACTGGCCGGACACTGGCGTAGAGCTCGAGTCCCTGGCGAAGACGAACATTGATCGAACGGAACCCTTTGCCGACCGGTGTCGTGCACGGGCCCTTCAGAGCAACGCGATAACGCCGAATCAGATCAAGCGTAGCCGCGGGCAAGGGATCGCCGAACTGCTCCATCGCGTCCAGACCGGCGGCGGCCTCGACCCAGGTCAGATGGGCGCCGGCCGCGGCCACCACCTTCTGAGCCGCCGCGGTCACCTCGGGGCCGATGCCGTCGCCGGGGATGAAGACAACAGGTGTGCTCAACGCGGTTTCCTCCCTGAAGCGTTCGCGAGCGAGCCTCTCCTCCTTTTATTGTAGGGCGCCGTCAGCCGTTGACCGCAAGCCAGCCGGCAAATGGCGCGGCCGGCCCCATTTCCTCCTCGATGCGCAGGAGCTGATTGTACTTCGCCAGGCGCTCGCTGCGGGCGACGGAACCGATTTTGATCTGGCCGGCTCCCGTGGCCACGGCCAGGTCTGCGATGGTACTGTCCTCTGTCTCCCCGCTGCGTGCCGAGATCACGGGGCGATAACCAGCCTCCCGAGCCAGGGCGAGTACCTGCAAGGTTTCGGTGAGCGTGCCGATCTGGTTGACCTTCACCAGCACGCTATTGGCGACGCCGACCGCGATACCACGACGCAGGCGCTCCGGATTGGTGACGAAGAGGTCATCGCCGATGAGCTGCACGCGCTGACCCAGCGTCGCGGTCAGCTTCTGCCAGCCCTCCCAGTCGTCCTCGGCCATGCCGTCTTCGATGCTGAAGATGGGATACGCCTCCACCCAGCGACGGAGCAAGTCGACCATCTCCTCGGCGGAGAGAGAGCTGCCCGCGGTGGCCCCGAGGTGATAGCGTCCGTCGCGGTAAAAATGACTGCTGGCCACATCGAGCGCCAGGGCCGCGTCTCGACCGGGCGTCAGGCCCACCCGCGCGATTGCTTCCAGAGCCAGCTCGACCGCCTGTTCGTTCCCTCGCAAGCGCGGGCCAAACCCACCCTCATCGCCGACCAGCACGCCCTCGAAACCGTGCCGCGTCAACGTTGCGCTCAGCGACCGGTACACGCTCACGGTCATCTGGAGCGCTTCGGAATAGGAGCGCGCGCCGAGAGGCAGAAGGAGAAAATCCTGGAAGTCTAAATTGTCTCCGGCATGAAGGCCGCCGCTGATCAAGTTGACCATCGGCAAGGGCATTTGCGCGCGCCTTTCCGTGTCCAGCGAACGCCAGAGAGGAAGCTGCCGCACCGCTGCGGCCGCGTGCGCACAGGCCAGGGAAACCCCCAAGATGGCGTTGGCGCCGAGACGGGACTTGTTCGGTGTGCCGTCAAGTTCGCAGAGCGTGCGATCGATCGTAGCCTGCTCGGTCACGGGCAGCCCGAGCAAGCGTGGCCGAATCTGTTCGTGGATGTGCGCCACGGCCTTCCGAACGCCCTTGCCGCCGTAATGGGCCGTGTCGCCATCACGCAACTCGACGGCTTCGTGCCTGCCGGTACTGGCCCCGGACGGAACGATAGCTCGACCGTGGGCGCCGCCCCGGCAATGGATCTCGACCTCCACGGTCGGATGGCCGCGGCTGTCGAGCACTTCCCGAGCGTGAATGCGAGCGACCGCCGCGGCGTCGTTCATGTGCGACCTCCGTGGTAGGCGAAGCGGTAGCCGCAGCTTTCCTCCAGCGGCTACCAAGGTGAACGACAAGTCTGGACCGAGCCCATGTCTACACCCGCGCGAAGTATTCATCCGAGATGACCAGGTCGAGGATGATATCCCCTTCCTTGGCCCCTTGCTGCAACGCCATGGTGAAGATGTTGAGTCCACCAGTATCCGCCGGGCGTCGCAAGAAGCGCTGGTAGAAACTCATCACCACGTCCTGCTCGGCCTCCAAGCTGGTCAACACTTCCCCGGCGACCATGGTGCGCGAAACGTTATTGGTCAACTGCTGGCTGAAGGTGGTTTGACCGGTCGAGTCGATCGCGCGGCCCAGGATGTCTTGGAAAAGGGTGGACAAGTAGCCGTTATTGGTCCCGCCGCCGCGGTTCTGGAAGTACTCGTCCGAGCCAAGCAGGACGGCTTCCAACTGCGGCGCGGTGCCACCGTTGGCCAGGAACGTGACAAAAGCGTTGAGCCCGACAGCGTCGGCCGGGCGCTTCAACAGCCTTTGGAAGGTACCATTCACGACGACGATGAGGCGTTCTTGGCTGTTCTGGATCGCCTGCACCACCTGGGTGCGCGTTTGCGTGCCCGCGTCCAGGAGACCTCCAAAGAACGCCAGCCCCGAGGGATCCACGTTGCGCCCGAGGAGATCCTGATAAAGCTGGGCCACATAGCGATGGTTGGCGTCGCCAGCGTTCACGTTGACCGTGTTGTTGACCGACAGAGTCGGATTGCTCCCTCCCGCGCCTGGGCCGCCGCCGAAATCCATGATATCGACATTGATCGGGAACACGCCCAGTTGCGTGTAGGTATTGGTGCCACTGACATCAAAGCCGCCGCTGCTGTTGGCCGTGATGGTGCCGTTCGTCTGATGACCATCGCCCCAGTTGATCGTGGCTGTGTAGTCCTTGGCATTGGCGTTGGGATCCTCATCGGAAAACGTAGCCACCACGCCGGTGAATGGCGTGTTCACGGTCGTGGTGAGAGAGGGCAGACCATTACCCGTGCCCTGTCCTCCGGAGACGATCGGAAAGCCGTTGGCAATCGCCACCGGCTCGGCGTAGGCCCAATCATCGGTTACGACAAGGTTGTGACCGCCGATGGGATTGTCCGTCGTATTGGCCGAAAAGTTGGTGCCATCAAAACGAAAGATGACGTCGGTCCCGAGGGTGAGGACCACGTTGGTCACAATCGGGCTGCTGAACAGCTGCCCGACGAATTCGGGTTGGCCCTTGGTACTTATCGGGGCGAAGATCTTGCCGAGACTGGTGCCGTTGTGGAAGTATTCGATGCTGGTGCTATTGGGAACTTCCACGTTGATGAAGATGGCCCCGAAGCCACGCGAAGCGGCGGACACAATCGTGCTGTTGTTCACCCCGCCGCTCGGCACAACGAATTTGAAGTCAATGCCATTGTCATTGAACATGGCAAAGGTGTTGTTCGGACTGAAGGCGGGGAAAAGCCCCGTCGCGGAGGTGTTGACGGTGGTGAACCCGTTGCCGCTGACCGCGTAAATGGCTCCGAAGAAGACGCCGCGCGATTGGAAACGATTAAGCGGAATGCCCACGGCATTGCCGCTACTGATTACCGTGCTGTTCGCTCCCCCGCCGAAGTCGGTGCCATCGAGCTTGACCGCGTCCCAGTTGATCGTACGGAAGCCGCTGGTCTGGGCCGCGTTGCCGACATTATTCGTCCCCCCAATGGCGGCTTCGAAGCTGTTCAGCGCGGCGGTTGCGTTGGTCTTGCCCGTTCCACTGAATTGCATGGGGGTACCGGCAGTAACGGGATTGCCCTGGTGGAGCGGCGCATCGAGGACGCTGGCCGTATCCAGAGCCTGGCTGCTCAGGTTGTTCTTCGTATCCTGGACGGTCACGGTAACCGTGAACGCCCCCGGTGGAACGACCGAACCGGATTCCTCGGGGAAGACGTGAGACCCATTGATCGCAAACGCATTGGGGCCCGTCTGCGTGATGGCCCCTGCGGTCTGCGCTGTGCCATCGCCCCAGTTGATCGTGGCTGTCAAGTTGCTGGCCGTAACCGTCGCATCGGAATCCGTGGCGGTCGCCACCAAAATGGAGTTATTGGCAGCGCCCTCCACTGCGGAGATGCTGACGGCAGCGGTACTCAAGGTCAGCAGACAGCGTGCCTCCAAAGTCTCCACCTGAAGGCGAGCGGTCTGGGACCGCCTCGCGGCGCACCCGGAAGGTCTGGATTGCCGATTGCGTCGTTTGCCCAACCAGTCGCGAAACATGATGTCACTCCTTGAAGAGTCCATCGTCCGTAGTCCCTGGTTCGTTGTCTTCTGCTACGGACCTACTGACGAAGGAGGTTGTCGGTGAGTCTGATAGATTGAATGGGAAAAATAGAAAAGGCAAGCAAAAACGAGAAAATGAGAAGAGTGCGCAGGGCGCGGAAAGGCGAGGGGTATTGAGGAGACCGCGCCGCGCTTCGTGATTTTGGTTCCGTGGTCCAGGAAACCATGCAGAGCCAGGCCAGGGGGGACGATCTTCACAGCGGATGGTCCGCACCAGGAGCAGTCAACAAAAGGAGACCGTCAATGCGTATGTGTTCGAGCCGGGGCGTTTGGGCCCTTGTCCTCGCCGCCGGGGTGATGTCGTGCCTGCCGGGAAAGTCCCTGGCACACCCGCACTTGGTTGGCAGATGGGTCGCTGAGGCCCCGCCAGGCGGCTCCATGGTGTACGACTTCGGGCCAGGCGAATACGTCGGGAACTGGGTCTGGCGGGGCCCCTTCACGTTCTCCGTGGCAAACTGTCCCGTTGCGACCGGCACTTATCAGCTACTGATGTTTAATGGCGTTGAGGGAACGTTATCCCTGCGCGACGGAAACGAGATTTCCACGGGCGTTGCGAATGTTGACCTGGGGAGACGGTCGATGACATTCAAGAATGTTATCTTCCATCCGTAACGTAACCGTCTTGGGCGAGCCGGGGACTCCCGTTCCCAGCTCGCCAGGTTTTCGATACAGCAGCAGCCCCTCAATCGTTGTACCCCTTCGGATGCGTCCGGTGCCAGTTCCAGGCAGTCTCGACGATGGGCCGCAAGTCCGTGTAGCGCGGCCGCCAACCGAGCTCACGCTGGATCTTCTCCGAGGCTGCGACCAGCGCCGGCGGGTCCCCTGCACGGCGCGGCCCTTCCCGGACGGCCACGGCTTTGCCAACCACGCCCTCCACGGTGCGAATCACTTCGCGCACGCTATAGCCTCGGCCCATGCCAAGGTTGTAGAGGAGTCCCTTGCCAGGCTGGAGATGCTCCAGCGCCAGCAGATGTGCCTCCGCCAGGTCGTCGACATGGATGTAGTCGCGGATGCAGGTCCCGTCAGGCGTCGGATAATCGGTGCCGAACACGGAGAGGTAAGGCCGTTGGCCCAGCGCGGTCTGCAAGATCAAGGGGATGAGGTGCGTTTCGGGATCGTGGTCCTCGCCAATCCTGCCCTCGGGGTTGGCGCCGGCGGCGTTGAAGTAGCGGAGCGCCGCGTAACCCCAGCCGTAGGCCGTGGCGTAGTCCTTCAGCGCCCACTCGACGGCCAGCTTGCCACTGCCATAGGGATTGATCGGCTTTTGCGGCTCTTCTTCCGGGATCGGCACTTGTTGGGGCACACCGTAGGTCGCGCAGGTACTGGAGAAAACCATGCGTGCCACCCCATTGCGGCGCATGCACTCCATCAAGTTGAGCGTGTTGACCAGGTTATTCTGGTAGTACTTGCCCGGCGACTGGACCGATTCCCCGACAAAGGCGAACGCGGCGAAGTGCACCACCGCCTCGATGCGATGAGCCACCAGCGCATGATCCAGCCGTTGAATCTCGGCCAGATCGCCCACGATCAGCCGCTCGGCCGGCACCGCCGCCCGGTGTCCGTAGGAAAGATTGTCATAAACCCACACCTGATGCCCGCGCGCCAGGAACAAGTGCACGGCGTGGCTGCCAATGTACCCCGCACCTCCGGTAACAAGGATATTCATAGCGGAGCCTTCAGCTTTCAGCCGTCAGATGACTGATTGCCTAATTCGTGATTCCCTTGGTGATGCCCATGAACACGTCTTCCAGATCGATTTCCTCTTCCTTGAGCATCTTCAAGCGGAAGCCGTTCTTGACCAGGATCTCGGCGATGAAGCTGCCGTCTTGCACGCCATCGTTGAGAGTCACCTGAAGCATGTCGCCGTCGCGGAGTTCCACACTGAGGATATCGCCATGCCCGGTAAGCTTTTCGCGGGCTGCCTGCGTCAAGCCATCCGCTACGGCGACCGTCATCACCGTATGCTGGCGTACTTTGCGGATGGCGGCCTGCACGTCACCGTCGAAAAGCAGCTGCCCCTTCTCGATGATACCGATTTTATTGCAGATGTCGGCAAGCTCCGGCAAGATATGGCTGGAGACCAGAATTGTCTTGCCCATGTTGCGCAGCTCCTTGAGCAAGCCGCGCATCTCGATGCGCGCCCGTGGATCCAGTCCGCTGGCAGGCTCGTCCAACAGGAGCACTTGAGGTTCGTGGAGCAAGACGCGCGCCAGACCGAGGCGCTGGGTCATGCCGCGCGACAGGCTGGTCACCAGGGCGTCGCGCTTGTATCCGAGATCGACCAGGTCGAGTACCTGCTCGCACTTCTGGCGACGCTCCGGTCCCTTGATCCGGTAAGCCGCAGCGAAAAACTCCAGGTATTCGATGACCTTCATGTCATCATAGACACCGAAGAAGTCCGGCATGTAGCCGATCAGTCGGCGGATCTCTTTGGCGCCGTTGTAGATGGAATAGCCACAGACCGTCGCCTCGCCCCACGTCGGATTCAACAGCGTGGCGAGGATGCGCATGGTCGTCGTCTTGCCGGCGCCGTTGGGCCCAATGAAGCCATAGACGTCGCCCCGCTCCAGCTTGATCGTCAGCCGGTTCAGGGCGTACAGGTCGCCGTACATCTTCGTCAGATCACGGGTTTCGATCATAGCAATATTCTCAATCGTCTGGAGTCCGTAGCAAAGAACACCAGATGCCTTTGTCTTTGCTACGGACTACGGACTCTTTACTGGAATAAAGACCCGCACATAGGTTTCTTGACTCAACGTACCCGGTAGGGGTTGCCGAGCTTGCCCCGGGCCGGGCAAGCCGCCGAGCCAGAGCCGGCTCGGGGACGCGGGATGGGTCGTGACCTCTTCCGCCGCTCCCTCCCGGCGGGCGATGCGGCCGAACAATACTGCTTCTTCCTTGTGATGCAAGCGCCAGCTTTGGTCGAGGCGCCGCAGTGCCGTGTTGCGCCACTGGCTGCCGCGATTATCTTCATTAAACAGCAGCCGTTTCACCACGGATTGGGTTGCTTCAGCCACGGCCGGCCCGCTTCGCCGGCCGGGGGTGTTGGGATTGACGACCTTACCCGCCGGCCCTGTACTCAGCCAGGTGTTCATGTCGATCACACTGGGATCGGCCAAGACACTATCAATCCGTTGCGCGATCCCGGGCAGCAGTGTCCCCAGCGAGTACCAACGTCCCCCTTCGCCGCGATCATAAAACAGCGCCGCGTCCTCGAGCACGACGTCCCGGGGCAACCCACTGGTGATCGTCCCCGAGAGCGCGGTTGGGCGATCCGGGGGATGGCGGAACTCGGCGCGGAACAGTGGCCGTGCCGGGTCCCATTCGGTCTGCCAGGAGGCTGTGAACGACTTGGTGGACCAGACCTGGATCGGCACACTGCGCAGGCCGGTAGCGTCGGGAGCATAGTCGTAGGCACGGCGGAAGAGGCTTTGCGAATGAGCCCGACCGGTGCCGCCCCACGAGGCATCGGGACGTCCCATCCAGCTGAGCAGCATCGAAGGGGATTTCTTGCCCTCCGCGGGCGCCGCCCACCCCGGTTCGGCCGGCTCCAGGCCCAAGGTGTAATTCTGAATCCGCGGGCTGAAGAGCGTGAACCAGCTATGGCCATACACCTGTCGGCCGTGCAAATCGACATCGAGTAAATCGACCTTGTTGATGCGCTGGTCGTTGCCCTTGAGCCAGTAGGCCGTGAAATAGGCTGCCACGCTGATCGTGATGACGATGACCGGAAACGTGATCCAGGTTAACTCCAGGCGCTTGACCACCTTCTTGAGGAAGAGGTAATCCAGCGGCCCCACAACGACAATATAGAGCAAAATAAACAGCGCGACCCAGCCGAACGAGATCACCGGCACATCGTCGAACTCTTCCAGGTTGATCTGGAGTTGGCTGACCAGGTCGGAATGGTCGGTGTCAAACAGCCCGCGCTGCGTCGGCGGCGCAACCTGCCGGTTGACCGGCGGCGCCGTGCGCAACAGGAATCGGTCCCAAAAGTCCTCCTGGCCTTTCCAGCTGGTGAAAGGAGGCTCGTCCAGATCGAAACCGACCAAGGTGACCCGGCCCATGCCGTAGCTGCTCTGCGCGATGAGCAGGCTGCCGTCCGGCTCGACCACCAACTCTTCGATCTCCTTGCCGGGTTTGCGTTCCAGCTTGGTCACTTCCACATTGCGTCGGGCGCCGCCCGGACTAGTTGGCGACGGGGCGTGCCACAGGGGCCGTCCCGACAAGCCCGCGAAGCGCTCCACGCCCCGAAGCTGTGGCAGCGCTTGGATCCCCGCGACCGTCGCCGGCAACGGCAGGTACTCGTCGAGCTTGGCGACGACATCCTGATTGCGCCCGGCCGCGATCACAATTCGACCGCCCCGACGCACCCATTCCGCCAGCGCCTCCTTGCGGTTCTGCTGGTCGTTGAGCAACGCGAGCAAGAAATCGCGATCTCCCGTGGTCAGAATGAGTAGGTCCACGGGGTCGTAGGCGAACCACCGAGTCGGCAGCAGACGCACATCCTCAGCGAGGAACGCCAGGCGGCAGGGACCCGTTTCCTTGGAGGCGAAATCGACCTCCGCCGCCTCCGCCTCGCCCTGCTTGGCCGCACGCCGTAGTGCCTGCCACAAGCCGGGCAAACGCCGGCCAACCATCACATAGAGGGATTCGCCAAAACTCTTAGCTGGATAATTCTCTTTGAGGATGTCGATTTGCTTGTTCTGGTTGGTGTCCCGGATGCTGACGTCGATCTCGCTATTGGCGCTGCCCGGCTTGGTATAGGCGAGCACCCGATCCGATTCGCCGGGATTGAGCAGCGGCAACGGCACCGTGTAATGATTGCGCACATCATCGCTGTCGGTGGCCTCGATGAGGAGCACTTCGCCTTTGCCAATGCCTTCCGAACCGGCGGTCACGTAAACATACACAGGCGTCCAGGCGCCGGCCTTGAACTCGCCGGTCTGCGGGCCGGAGGGAAAGCCGACCTGGACCTTTTCGATGTGGGTCTTGGTGCGGGGCTGGGCCGGTGCGGCCAGCGGCAACCCCAGAGACGATGCCAAGACCAGGCCAACCAGGACAGGGTATCGCATACGGAGTCCAAAGAATTGTCAGGAACCAGTTATTACGGTTTTTCCACTTGATCACAGACACACGGCTGGGTGGCACGCCCTGAGTCTTCGAAGGGCGTGCTCGGCCAGCTCCCCACGCCCTTCGAAGACTCAGGGCGTGCCACCCATCTGCTCACATACTATTGTCAGGGTCCAAGTTACTGTTGCACGGCTCCTTACGGTTTTTCCGCTTGATCACAAACACACGGAGTTTGCCGGCAACCGGGGCAGCCGTTGCCATACTTCGCCTGGGCGGCGGCTTCCAGGTCGACGCCGACAATGTTGGCCAGCGTCGCCAGCCAGGCTAGCACATCGGCGAATTCCTGGGCCTGTTCGCGGGGCGTGCCACTGCGCAGCGCTGCGGCCAGCTCGCCGACTTCTTCCATGAACCACATAAATGTACCTTCCACGCCACGCCGGCGATCCTTGACATCGTAGGTGGCATGGATAATTTGTTGCAGCTGCGCGATCGAAAGAGCCATTTTATCAAACTTTTCAGGAAGACGAGGCGGGGACATTAGTCCCCGGTTCGCCCGAAACACTTAATCACTCCTGGATCGACTTCTATTTCGCGAGGACTTGCCGCACGCGCTCGGCTTCGCTGTCCTTGTTCTGGCCGCGCAAGGCTTTGTACAGCGCCTCCTGGGCCGCGCTATCGAGGACATCGATTTCCAGCGCCTGACGGGCATACTTCTCGGCTTCGCTGAATTGACCGCCCTCCAAAAGCAGCTGCGCCAGCTGCTTACGCAGGTCGAGGTCGTCCGCATTAGTGGGCACAAGCTCCCGCAGCGCTTGCATCTGCTTGGTCTTGTCCCCGCCCTGGGCGTACACCTTGACCAGTTCCACCAGCCATTGGCTCTCCAACGGCTCCGCCTTGCGCCCCAGCTCGAAGATCTGCGCGGCCCGGCTGAAGTCACGGGCGTCGAAATACAGCTTCCCCAGCGCCTTGAGCACCTTCGGCTCCGGCGCCTTCGGATCAACCGCTGCTTGCAATAGCCGCAGGGCTTCCTCCTCCTCCCCCGCTGCCATCACCAGACGCGCCTTGACATACGCCGCCAGGGGATGCGTCTTCTTGTTGGCCAGCACGCCTTCGACCAGCTTCCGTGCCTCCGCATTACGACGGCGCAGCTGATATTGTTCGGCCAGCCGGGCCGCGACGTCGGCATCTTCCGGGTCGGCTTCGTGAGCCTTGCGCAATTGTTCCAGTGTCATGGTTTTCTCCGCGGGCCGACTCTTGATTGCTCGGACTGCCTCCTTCACGTAAGCCTGGTAGCCCTTTTCGAACGTCTCCTTGTCCACCCGGCACACGCGCTCGACGGCCGCGGCGCTGTCCAGCCCGTCGCGGAAGGCCGTGAGCAGGGCGCCGATCGCTTGCGGACCGTATTTGTCTTTGAGGTACTCCACATAAAGCTGGCTCTGGCAGTAGGCCAGGTGCCAGGTATCCTGCGTGCGCGGCCGGATAAAGCCCAGATCGATATCGTCCAGGTTCATCAGCTCGCCGGACGGCACGCGCTCCAGAAGCAGCTGGTTCCACTGCTGCGGCCGGGGATAGTTCTCGTTGACGACGGCCAACCCTTCGGTGAACCAGTGCGGCACCTGGAAGCGCGTCTGCTCCAGGTTGAAGATATGAACCAGTTCATGACGCAGCACGCGCAGCCAGTTGAACGGCTTGGCCATCCCCTTGCCGCGCGGCGACACCATGGCCACCATCCGGCCCGTGCAGGCGCCGATGGTATGCAGGTCCGGTAGAGCGATGGTTCGGCCACTGAACATCTCGTGGTTGTTGAATACTTCCACCAGGATCGGCCCCGCCGGGCGATACTGAAACAGCTCGGCCAACTCGGTGTAGATCGCTTCTAAATAGGGGGCCATATACTGCGCCAATTGCCGATCGTTTTTCGGATCGAAGCGCAGCTCGAAGTGGGCCGTTTTGAGGGTCTCGTATTTGTCGAGGTGACGCAGCACCTTGAGCGTGTTGGAGACGCGCACGTTGAACGCATCCGCCTCAAAGGCCTTGGTCAGGATGTCGCGTGCCTCGGTTTCACGGCCCAGGCGCATGTAGAGCAATCCCAGGCTGTTGGGGGCGCATACCAGCATGGGCCGCAGCTCGATCGCTTGCTTGTAGTATTTCTCAGCCAGGTCGAAGCGGCGCCGCTCCTCCAGCTGTTCACCAAGCGTGAAGTAAAACAGGCCGGGCTTGGCATCGTAGCGCAGGACATCACGGGCGAGGTTCTCGGCCTGGTCGTTCTTCTGCTGCAAATACAGGCAGGCGGCGATTCGGCCCAGCGTCACCTCATCGCGCGGATTGATCGTGCGGGCGCGCTCCAGATCGCGCAGCGCCGCCCGGATATCGCCCCCGGCCAGGTGGACATCCGCCTGAAGTCGGCGGGCTTCCGGCAGGTTGGGGTTGATGTCGAGTGCCCGATGCGCGAACTCCTCGGCGTCCTTGATCTCCAGCTTTTGCAGAGCGGCGATGCCTTTGCCGGCCAGCACTTCGGCGGCGTGGGGATTGATCGCCAGGGCCTTGTCCAGCGCCGCCAGCGCCTCGCCGCGGTTGTACTTTTCCAGGAGCAGCATCCCGGCCTGAAACTCGGCCAGCCACAGGTCCTTGTCCAGTTTGAGCGCGTCGCCGTATACCTCGTTGAGGATAAAAGGGAACTGGTCGGCCAGTTTGTTCCAGCGGGCGTTCTCGCAGCCAGCCAGGCCGACAAGAAGCAAGAGATCGGGGTCCTTAATGTCATTGTCCTTGTCGCTGCGCTCGCTGTAGGTGCGGACGAACCAGCGACATTCGGCGTCAGCCTTTGCCATATCACCGCGGTCCCGATAGATCTGGGCGCGGATCCAGCGGGCGAGAAAGTGCTCCTTCTGCACGGCCAGCGCCTTGTCCGCGCCTTGCTCGGCGTCCTCCCAGCGGCCGCGCAGGTACAGCAGCTCGGCCCGGCGCGCCAGCAGGTCGGCGTTCTGGGGAAGATCGCGAAGAGCGGCGTCGATGGTGGCCAGCGACTTGTCGTACTCGCCCTGGCTCTGCTGGGTACGGCTGAGGCCGATGGCCGCAGCGGCGCGGTGCGCGGCGTCCTTGGCCAGCGTTTCGTACTGGGCGCGGGCTTCCTCGTAGTTGCCGCGGAGCCAGCGCTGGCGGGCGGTCTGGAGCGACGGGCCATCGGCGGGAGCGCTGGCGAGCACGCTGAGCAAGAGCCAACAGGAGTACAGGTATTTCATCGCGCGGGTTCCCCAGATCGACGGTGCCATTCCTGTTCGTTAACGTTAGCGGGGCCGGGGGGAAAACGCAAGCAAGCGGGGCCACTCGAAGAGACGGGAAATCATCTTGAGATGGTGGAGGTACTGCGGGGGAGCGGGACAAACCCGAAGCAGGATCACAGCGGCAGAAACTCCACACGGTCACGCCATTCCCCAGGCTCGCTACACAGGGCCGCGATGAGGATTCCCTCGATAGCAGTGCCGATCGTCAAGCGGTTCCGCAGGATCAAGACACCGGACATGGGCAGTCCTGCCTGGATTTGTGCGCGGGCACTCCGGATCATCGTCTTCCGGTCTCGCGTAATCAGCACTCTGCCTTCGGTGGCCGCCCACTCCAAGATGGCCGCATCCTCGGCCGTCCGCAGACCGGCGTCCTGGATGCGAACCAGATCGAGCCCTGGTTGCCGTAGCCGTAGGCCGCGGAGGATGGCGCCGAACACGTCCGCATCACTGGCCAGGCGCAGCATGCTTGTTCCCCAGACGGGCGTGACGGTCCCGCAATTCCTCCCAGAAACTTGGCTGGCTCGGCTGCGTCGACTCGAGCTCGCTGCGGATGGTTTGTTCTTCGTGTTCCCTGCGCGAAAGGTAGGCTGCTACTTCGTCCCGATGGTGCAGGCACCAGGCGAGCACCGCGTACACATCGGCCAGGTCGAGGACATCGAGCTCACGGGCAACGGCCTCGGCGGAACCTTCCAGTTCGTAAGTCTCCAGGAAGGCATCCAGGGTCACGCGTGTCCCGCCGACGCGGATGGTACCAGCATCGTCCAGGCGGAGCGGAACAACCTGAGGCTCGATCACCAACATCGCCATGGCTGCGGTCTCCTGATCTTCCGGGCTCCAAGCGGCCACACTCACCTGCATTATGCCATCTGGGGCTCACTCCGGCCATTGCGTTATTTACTGGCGGTGATCCGATCGCATCGATCCTGAGCATTTTGACGGAAGGCCCCTGTCATCCCCCAGTCCCATGCTGGAGAGGGGGCAAATTGATTACATTCATTTCACCCGATGGCCTTTTGTAAGTCATTCGGACCCGTTGCGTGAAAGGAATGTATGAAATTGCGCCATGGTTCAACCGGACTGCGAGTGATATCTCGCGGCGGCACGTCGGAGCACGCAGATTGGAATTGACTGGGGGACCGTGTTCTCCCGGTCTGCGAGTGATATCTCGCGGCGGCACGTCGGAGCACCTGGTTGGGCTCCGGCGGGTTGTCCTTGAGTTGCTGGAGCAATTCCCAATCGCGCTGCGAGAGCAGGGCCGGATCCGCCGACTCGCGACAGTACAAGGGGAGCTGGTTCGCCGGAATTGCCCCGGCCTTGCGGATGCGAATCTCGGTGTCGCTCACCTGTTCAAGAATGACCGCAGCATTCGCAAACGATTGGGGAAGGTTGATCCGCGCTTTGTGATCGACGAGGCGTATGACAATGCCTTTGGCCAGCTTCATGGCATTCTCTTCATCATGTGCAAGGACCACAAAGTCCGTGGCACCCATAAAGTAGTGCGCAGCAGACTGCGAAGCCTTCTAGCCCAATTCTAGCCGGGATGGAACTGGGTCAAGGAGGGAATTCCCCACTTTCCCGTTTTTCCGGTTTTCCAATTCGCTACGCGAAGACCCTGCAACCCAGAACTAGCCGGCAGCCGCCTGTCCCCCAGCACCTGGTAGACGAAGGTGCTCACGGTTTGGCCGGGACAGCCTGACTCTGGAGCAGCGTTTCGGCTTCGCGCAGGAGGGCGGCGAACTGTG